>DAOWHD010000059.1 GCA_030641605.1 Thermoplasmata archaeon | reverse complement strand
ATCGAGAAGAAGGTTTACCTAACATGCTACGTAACAGTCAATCTAGTTAAAGCTGTTGATCTTGCCTAAACATTACAGAAGGCCCAGTTTTGCCCTCTCCACTCCCTAATCCTGGCAAATATTTCTTAACCAAATATTTAACGTATTCTTCCTCTTCCTTGGAATATGGCTCAAACATTTTTCCCAACCTTTTAAAATTCCATAATATTTATTCTTTTATAAAACATGTCATTTGGACGCTTTTTCCCCTGCCATGAACATATAAAAAAATTATATGTGGAGAAAGGCTGAATGAAGTTGAATTAATTGCCTTAATGGCTCCAAATTTATGATCTGCTTGAACTTAACCTGGGGACAAACATCGAACTTCCGACAAGAAGTACTATTCCATTTTTATGATCTAGACCAGCATCGCCAAGATTTATGTAAAGACCTTTGAAACCTAATGTTGTTAAGCTATGCGTACCTAATTTACTATTATATGCTACTCGTGGTAAAATTAGATTTAAATGTAACATCGCGCTAAATCCAAACCGATAATTGATAAAGATAGGCCTAAGTATTCTACCTACAGACGTTTTGTATGCATAAAAGGGTATCAAAACATTGCCATAACCTACACTGACTATTGGAACTCTAAAAAATTTTAAAGGAAATATACTTTTAAACAGGTCCTTAGGGTTTATATCAGATAAATCAGGAAATATTTCCCTAATTTTTTCTATTACTATTGCCAGTTTCACAGCAACCTCTTCCTGTTCATCACCATCAAAGTTATAATCCTTCCAGAACATCTCAATATTTTCACTGAGATATTCTTTCAAGTTGTCTATCATTTCCCTTAGTTCTTGGTAATCACTCTCAGTTAATGCTATCTCTCCAGTAGTATCTATTTCATTTTCAGACATCATTGTTATTCTTAACGCTTTATTCGCAGTGTTATTATCTACAATTCCTACATCTGGCTCTTCACATGCCCCTTCTACATCTGGTGAGTCTACTATAGTAGCTGACAATACTGACATGTTTAGTATTACACAGGCGACCAAAATCGAAATTACTAATTTGATAGATTTCATTTCTTTTTTCTCCTTTTAAATTGTCTATTGATATATACACTCTTTATCTAGTGGAGCCCAAAGTCGGATCTTTAGCAACTTCGGGAACCATCCTTCATATCTATTGTTTGTCGATTTCTACTTATAAAATCTTATTGTACAATCGTTACCTTCTTTCCTTACAATACTTATCAAAAAGCAATTATGACGGTTTTTCTGTAAAATACATAAAAAATTGTTGATATTGCAATAGATCGCATGGCAAAATAAAAAAAGGTATTAGTTGTTTGGAAATGGAATCGTAGTAAAATACTGTATCTCATTTCAAATATGTTATTGGGAATTATCAAAATGATTCAGATGAAATGTTGAGGATAATATGAAGGAAGCAATGTTTTATAATAAATTAGAGGGAGACAAAGTCAAATGTAATCTTTGTAATCACCAATGTGTTATCTCTACAGGTAAAAGAGGAATATGTAATGTTAGAGAAAATAGAGGAGGCATTCTTTATTCATTGGTTTATGGGAAAGTAGCGGCCAACAGTATTGATCCTGTTGAAAAAAAACCATTGTTTCACTTTTACCCAGGATCAGCGACGTACTCAATAGCAACTGTAGGATGTAATTTTCGTTGTTTGCATTGTCAAAATTGGAGTATTTCACAAGTTGAGAACGGAGAAATATTCGGAAAGGAAATCCCTCCCGGGAAGATAGTAAATAATGCTATCGATAGTAGATGTAAATCCATAGCATATACATACACTGAACCAACAATATTTTATGAGTATGCATATGACATTGCAAAACTTGCGCATAAAAAAAGGTTAAAAAACATCTTTGTAACAAATGGGTATATCTCCAAAGATGCCTTAGAGGAATTTTCTCCCTACTTAGATGGAGCAAATATTGATTTAAAAAGCATGAGCGAGAGTTTTTATAAAAATGTTTGCGGTGCAAAGCTTCAGCCAGTTTTAAACAATATAAAACTATATTATGATCTTGGCATATGGATAGAAGTAACAACACTTATCATACCTGGTTATAACGATGGTTCAGATGAGTTGAAAAAAATTGCAGAATTCATAGGAAACATCGATACTAATATCCCTTGGCATGTTACAGCATTCCGTCCAACATATAAGTTAACCGATGCGCCATCAACACCGGTAGAAACGCTAAGAAAAGCTGTTAAACTAGGTAAAAAAGCAGGGTTGAAGTATGTATACCAAGGCAATGTAAGGGAAGGAGAAAATACATATTGTCCAAAGTGCGGGAAGCTTTTGATTGAAAGAAATATTTTCAGTACGACAGAAAACAACATTAAAAATGATAACTGTTCATTTTGTGGGGAGCATATTGAAGGTAGATGGACTATATAAAAATAGGGTGATTTCTTTTATCCCTCCAATTGATTATCGCATACTCATTAAAGACTTGACTATATTGCTTCCTCCCATATATATCTCAGTGAGCTCATCAGCTGTTGATTTATCAATTCCCTGTTTGACAAGTTCCCTTTGAAAGATTTGCCCTCCTTTTTTTGCTTCTCGTTTGAAACGTAAGAAGGCACCTCCGGACTTGAATAACAAAGAGGGAAATGATATAAGGATCATGCCAAATAATTTGAAAGGCATCTCCTTATGACTCTCTTTGACTTTTTTAGTCATGCTTTTATCTCGGAATTTTGTTTTCAGTCGTGGCGATGTTGCCCAAAATTCCCCATCATTTTTCCAAGGTTCAAAGTCGACAGATACTGGCTTGTAAGTTCAAATGCTTGTTCATCTGTCATGCCTGCACCTTTCAGTTCTTTGTAAAATGTTGCTGCTGCCTCTGCATACTGTTTAGCACTTTTTGGGCTATAAAGCAGTCCACTAAGCTCTTTTAACAGTCCGGGGATTTTTTCAGATACTACATCTAATATTTCCTTTATTTTTTCTGGGTCTGGCATATCATGCTCATTCATTTTTTATACCTCCAATATTAATATTTTTCTTAAGTCAATTGCATATAACGTTTTGAGCGTATCTGAAGTCCCGACAAAGTCAGGATTTGGGCGGAGGCGATAGGCCGAGGCCGTAGCCAGATCCGCTCTTGTTAATACACAGTTGACGACGTTCTTCTTAGATTTTGTGAATCACATCTCATCGTGTTGAATAAATTGTAAAATGTTGTTCTGGTAAAAAATCAAACTCCTTTTCTAATAAATATCCAGCCTCTTCCATTTCCCGTGTAATAATTTCTTTAGGAACATCATGTCTAAATATTCCACGAAAAGTGAAAAATTTACCCTTTTTATATTCTATAACGATAATCTTGCCATCCGATTTTAGAAAATCTTTTAAATTTCTAAAATACTTTACTCGATTTGGTACATGATGGGTAACATTACGCATAAATACAAAATCCAAACTTTTTTCAGGTAAATCTAATCTATCTTCTGATACAAGCATTGGTATTACATCATTCAATCCTTCATCTTTTGCACTTTTTTTAATGAATTCTAAAAAATCTGGGCTTGCATCAACTGCATAAACTTTCCCTTCTTGTCCCACTATTTTGGCAAATCTTAAAGAAAAGTAGCCGCCTCCAGCTCCGATATCGGCGATACTCTGCCCAAGTTTTAATGTTATAGCTTCTATAACTTGATCTGGCTTGTTTTTTGGATTAGAAGCTTTTTTATTAAACATCTTTGCCTGAAAGCTCTTCATTTTTTATACCTCCAATTTATTTTCAAACTATGTTAAGGTGGTCATTTTATATATTGAAACCGAGCATTTGTGACCACTTCTCAACCACTTCTTCACTAAGGACGTATACATATATTGACCCTTTTTGATATTTTTTAACTATCTTTTTTTCTGTTAATTCCTGCATCTTTTTTCGGATTATTCTTCTAGAAGCAGTTCCTCTTTTATTCCTTACAAGTTCTGTGATCTGTGAGATATTCTGCTCAGTTCTATCTATTAGTGCACGTACGATTTCCTTTGATATCGGATCTTTAACTTCTGGGAGTATGATATCTGGTGTGAGTCCGCCATGATTAAGTAGAAGTCCAGTTAACCTCAGATAATTGCTCGCTGTTTTGCCTACGTCTCTTAGCGGTTGCATTAGTATAGAAAGCATTTTTTCTAGTTCGCTTATGCGCTTGTTCAATTCCTTGATTTCGTCAGCCAGACCTTTTTCCACATAATGAGAACTACGCATGAGTTAAAAAAATTTTGAACAGATCTTTTTGACAAAATTAAGTCATTACTTTGTATACTTTTAAAAAAATTATGAAATGTCTATGTCTTTGTATTCATCATATGCCTTATCTATGAAATAGATATACTCATTGATGTCATCGTTTTCTTGTAACTTACTAGTTGCCTGTTTTTGATAACTTATGGCATCTTGTAGATGTCCTAAATTCTCACCGGTTAGATTCATTTTCAGATATTTTTCATATTGATGAAACACATTCTGCGTTCTAAAGAATGCATAATCTGCAGTAAATGAATCAGTAGTTATCTCACTTTCATTAAACATCTGGGATTTGCTTCCCTCATCACAGTCAACATAATATGGATAAACGTTCTCGGTATTAATCCATATCCAACGTTCCTCGCCTTTCATCAATGGGAAGATATAGTCTGTTTTGGTGTCCTCTTCATCTTCTGGATAACAAACCCTATTCACAACCTGTTTTTTTGTATCGTAAGGTGTTTCCCCTTTAGTTGGATCTATTAAAACCCACCCATAATCTGGGCAGTAATACTCAACCATATAATGCATCTGAGTCCAGAAGCCCTGATCATTATTCGCCAATAAAACTCGTGCAGGAATATTATTTGACCTAAGTAACGCACATGCCAAATGTGATCGGCCAACGTTTTCTCCATTTATGAATAGCGTCGTAATAGCATCTTGAGAAAAGAAAACACCCAATTTCAACTGGAGAAAAAACAAGAAATATCGATGTTCTTTAATAAACGATGAAATGTTATTTGCAAAGCTAATGAGATTATCGCCTCCCCCGCGTAATTGCATCGCAGTATATTTTATGAGAATGCGTCTAGCTTGTACCACATCCGTTGATGAAAGCCATATTTTGGTTTCTTCTGGCAGATCCTTTTTCTCAGGTATTTTTACATACTCTGAAAGATCATTATACTCGTGGTTTTTGACAAGAACCCAGCATGAGAAATGTATCAAAACCCTTTCGTCTTTCTCCATAGCACCTATTGTAAACTTTGCTATCTTATTCGGTTCATTTGTACCATCATCAATCTGATAATGCAATATATCTGCCGTGCTATCCTCTAAAACCTCCAATAAAATTGGTACTTGATACTGATAATCTGGCGGAAATACATACCTAACATCAAATGCATTCGTATTATCTTCAGCGTTAAGAAACAAGTAGTGTTCCACACGAAGCAGGGAAATCTCCTCATCGCCATCTAATAAACTTACATTTCCATTAGTTTTGTCAGGCTGGTTTTCACTACTTACCAGCGGCGAGAAAATCGTCAAAACAAATAGAGCGATAATACCCAAAGCTAAGATTTGTTTCTGGCAAGATTTCATATTAGTTACCTTTCCAATACCTAAGTTTGTTTGTAATCTGTAATATTATTTATCTTATATATTATTAATACCTTTTGCATGAATATGCATTTTATTTTTTTATATGAACGGGCTTTACACTAGAAGAGCTACTTAAATAAGAAGACTTAAAAGATAGGTGAGATTCACCATAAAAGAATCATTTGAAGAGGGATCACATATGATCCAATTGATGTATATCATTGTAGCTGCTATCGCTATTGCGCTTATTGCCTTTGTCGGTGTTTTTGCGTTGGCAATGAAAGAGCACCTGTTAAGCAAAATATTGCCCATGCTGGTAGGCCTATCTGTTGGTACCCTAATGGGTAGTGCATTCATTCATCTGTTGCCCGAAGCTGTAAAAATAGCTGAAAAAATGCTGGGAGGTTTCTGCGGATCTCATGGAATATGTGGTGCTGCAGTAAGGCACTGGCATTTTTATCAGCCTGATTGCAGATGCAACGCCACTTTCTGAAAGGGAATGGAGATTGAACAATCAAATCGCTGCGAAGACTTTACCCGCGATAGCGAATCAAGGTGGACCGCGTTGTTGTAAAAGAGGCAGTTTCATATCCATTATATACGTTGTGGATTTTTCACATAAACATCTCGGAGTTTCTTTAAGTATCAATCAAGAATTATTCTGTGAATTCTCAGAAATCAATAAGGAATGTAAAACAACAGATTGCAAGTTTTATCGCGACTAACCTGTTGGACTACGTAAGTGGGACGTCTTTTCTCAAATCGTCTTTCATTTTTCTACCGGTTTGTTTTTCCCACTCCTTAATTGAAATGGAATGCTTTTCACGGATTCTGTCACCGATACCAAGGCCATTATATGCACAGAACGGTACAATCCCCTCAAGAGTTGTATAATGTATTACACAACGCTTCAAACGATCGATGTTGAGGTTAAATGCATCCTGAAACCACATAGAACCTATAAACAGACTTTTGTAATGAAATCCCCGTAACGAATCATAGCTACCGCCTATAGCAGCGTCTTTTAAGAGTTTCTTCAAATCAAAACCATGCGGTGCCTTTTCATAATCCACAAATTTATCAATATTTTTTAGAAATGAGGAGGCCACTCGTATCTTCTTAAATGGTCCTTTAATCTCACTTTCCTTATTAATAAACTTCAATAAACCTTCCACATCGATAAAACGAGTTACTGGCAACGGCTTTCCATTTTCCATAAAAAGATATGTTGCCCCTCCACAACCCGGATGAGCAGTAAATTCTACCTGAGTCTCTCCCTTAAGCATTTCAATTAATTTTGAAATAGGATACACAAATGGAACAGGATAGAAATCGTCTCGAGATATACCGCCATCAAATTCCTTTTCGAGTTCTTTCATCATCATAACGTAGTCTACCCTCTGTTTATCCCGCGTTTCATCTTTTAGTTTTGTTACTCGGCCACAGAAGGAAATAGGCTGGAAGTTAACACCTCGTACAATGTCCATGTTATCAAGGGCAAAGCGGACGATCTTACCAGCCTCATGAATATTTTTATCTCCAATCAACACTGGCACAAGGACTACTTTTAAGTTGGCTTTTCTAAGGTTTTCTATGGCTTTTTTATTTGGCTCCACCCATGAATTTGTCTCCTTTGTTACACCATCAAAGCTCATGTAGATGGTATTTACCTTTGCATCTTTGAGACGTTTGCAATACTCAACACTATCGGCAAGTTTTATCCCGTTAGTGTTGACCTGAACATGTGAAAAGCCTACTTCTTTTGACATTCTTATGATTTCAAACAAATCATCTCTCATTGTCGGTTCGCCGCCGGTAATCTGTAGTGCCTTAGAGCCCATTGGTCGTTCGTTTCTAGCCTGAATCAATAACTCCCTAATTTGATCCAATGTAGGCTCATAGACATTACCAGAGGCACCAGCATTCATAAAACAGTAGCTACATCGCAAATTGCATCTATTTGTAATCAAAAGATTTGTAAGTACGCTCTGAGACTTGTGTTTATCGTAAAGAACAGGATAATCAAAGAATTTTGTTTTAACATCAGGAGAATCCTTTCCATCAACCTTGTATTTCATCCATTTTTTGTAGAGATCGGCATCGCCAAAGTAAATCTCCTTGAAGGAACCATGTTTCTTACACTTTTTTGTTATCCATATCTTTCCGTTTTGTTCAATGATTTTTGCATCTATTTTTTGTATCTTACCTTCTTGATAGCACACAGGGCAGATAGATTCTGTTTTTTCCAATTCTTTCATATTTCAACCAGCCTCGGGGAGAATTTCTATGCTTATCCACACATCATTTCATTGTAAATAAACATTTACCAGCACTATTAGCATATACCTTTTACAAAAACCACTGTAATGGAAAATGAAAACAATAATTTAAAGATTTCTATGCTACAACATCCAGACAGATTCTTTTTGTGATTTTTTACTATCAACCTATTGATCATCTTGTTCTTTTAATGGACATTCTCTGTATTCTCCAGTTTCATAAAAATGTTTGAAATGATCCAGCCACCTAGGTTCATCTCCAACATGCTGGGCAAAGTCAACAAACTTTGTTAACCTATCCATTGTCTCTGGGTTTACAACATGTTCTATCCTACAGGCATCCTCGTTGGCTATTTTTTTATTGACCCCAAGAATTAATAAAAAATTTTTTAGAGTGTCGTGTTTTTTTCTTGTTTTTTCGGCAATTTTTTTGCCCTTCGATGTTAAGGTTACGCCGCTATATTTCTCATAATTAATGTAGCCTGTTTCACCTAGCTTCTGAAACATCTCTGTAACGCTTGGAGGTCCAACCCCCAAAAGTTTAGATACATCTTTTACTTGTGCATATCCTTTTTCAGATATGATAACATCCAATGCTTCCAAATAATCCTCGGTTCTTTCTGTTGGCATATTTAACTCAACCTTTTAGGGTATCCAAAATATTTTCGGTAATTGTAGCTTTAACTCAATATATAATGGTTATGCCAATAATGATTGATCTTGATTTATTATAGTGGAAAGATTTAAGTTATGCTATTGCATGCCATATATTAGAGAGGGAGTAAATATGAAAAGAAAAATTATTGGAATATTTGTTTGTATGCTGATGCTTGTACCAGCCCTTTCAACAACAGCAATAGCCGACCCAGGGCCTGAATTGAAAGTAGAAGCCTTTGGTGGAAGCATATTGACAGGAATAAGCCGGGCTGGTGGAGTCATCTGTAACGGCGGAGATGGTACAATTAATGATATAACTATTACACTTACAATAACAGGGGGGTTTGATGGTTCCATTGATGAAACATATCAAGATACAACATCTGATGAACTGGACAAAGATGGCACAATCGTGTTTTTGACGAGTGGAGCACAAGGGTTTGGACCAGTGACAATAACATTTACTGCAACATCATCTAATGCTGGTGAAGCAACAGCAACGATTAAGGGTTTTCAATTAGGCCCAATTACAATTGGTCAACCCTACTTCATTTCCTTCGTCCGTGCTTGTTATCAGGATATCAAGAGTTAGTCTCATTATTCTGAAACAATTGTTGACATTAAGTAGAAACGATAAGGCCAAATTTGGTTCTCAAATCAAACTTGAGATATAGATGGCCAATCGATGAAAATAATGAAGAGGAGTTAACTCTTATAAATCTCAAAATCTAAAAAGGCAAAATTTATATTATATATCTCATATATTATTATATATTTGGGGGAAAATGAAAAGAAAAATAGAATCTCTCTGTGTCTGTATATTGTTGTTTCTGCCTATAATGCATCTATCAATAACAGCAGTAGAAGAGTCTGCCTCAGTAAACACGATCTATGTAGATGATGATGGCGGAGCAGATTATACAAGCATTCAGGAAGCGATCAATGCAGCTTCTGATGGCGATACTGTTTTTGTTTACAATGGCACATATGTTGAGAATGTCTTGATAAATAAATCTATAAATCTGCAAGGGGAAGGTAGAAACAATACGGTTATTGATGGTGACAGAAATAGAGACGTTGTAAATATCTCTGCTGACCGAGTAACCATTACTGGTTTCACCATACAAAACAGCAGAAGCAACGGAGGCAATACAGGAATTAATGTAAAATCAAACTTTACAACAATCACTAGCAACACCATTAATGGTAGTGATAATGGGATATACATTACAAACTCATTCAATAGTACGATAAAAAATAATAAAATTCAATCAAGTTTATCGGGAATATATCTTTTTTCTTCACAAAAACAAATACTGAGTTATAACATAGTAACAGACTGTGCCAAAGGGATATATCTAGAGGAAAGTTCAGATAACACAGTTAATAGCAATCATCTAACTGGAAATCAAGAAGGATTATTTTGTTTATATGCATCAGATAATAAGGTCCAATACAACAATTTTATTTCCAACGAAGAGAACGCAAAATTTGCTAAATTCTTTCATCAAGATTTTCTAATTCCGAACAAGTGGAAAAATAACTACTGGGACGATTGGATAGGTTTTGGAGTGAAATGTATCCCAGGGATCATGTACATACCATGTGGTAACCCAATAGGTACATTTATTCCATGGATGGAGATGGATTGGCATCCAGCAAAAAAACCATATGAACTCGTGGTTCGTATAAAAGTTGGACCATACACACAAAACGTAAATGACAATTCTATAACAATTGTATGGGAAACAAATATTCCGACAAATGATAACTATGTAATGTTCGGTGAAACAACCGACTATGAACATGTTGAGCAGGGAGAATCAAATTGTTATCATCATGAAATAACCATAACCCCTGGTTTTTCTTCTGGTTATTTTAAAGTTGCTTCAAATGACGAAGAAAGTAATGATTTGAAGTTTAAACTTGCAAGTCATTGTTATAACACGCAGAAATTCAAATGCGTAATCCTCGGCGATAGCAGAGGAGTGTGGGACAATTGGGCCCATGCAACTGAAGTAGCAAATGCAGTTAACGCAGAATCTCCAGATTTTGTTATTCATGGTGGCGATATGGTGAATGATGGAACTGTGCTTTCTGAATGGGATAGTTGGCTTACACTGATGAAACCGTTAATGCAAAACTCAACAGTGTTTGGAGTGATGGGAAATCATGAACGAAAAGGTAGCAGGTACTACGAGGTTTTTGCGCTTCCCAACAATGAAAAGTGGTATAGTTTTGATTATGGGCCTTGTCATTTTACAATACTTGACAATTATGAACCTTGGAATGTTGGTTCATACCAATATAAATGGTTGGAAGAGGATTTAGCAATGACAGATAAACCCATTAAAATTGTTTGCTTCCATGAACCCATTTATTGCAGCGGAGGACATAATCCAAGAACTAATGTTAGAGCTGCATGGGAGCCTTTATTTAACCAATACAATGTTGATTTGGTTTTTCAGTCACACTGTCATTATTATCAACGTACAAATCCAATAAATGGAACAATCTATGTTGTCACTGGTGGAGCAGGAGCACCATTATATTCTCCAAAGGATGCATCGTTTGTGAATATCAGTGAAAAAGCACATCATTATTGTGTTTTAGACGGTTCATTGAAAACTATGGAAATGACAATTTCGGCAAGATATATAAATGGAACCATCTTCGATGAGTTTGTTGTTTGTTGATACATATGAAAGTAAAATGAACGGTTTTTCTTATTAGTTTTTGGTAAATCCAACTGTCGTTTTTTACATTTACTAGGGGATTTTAATAGTTACATCAAATATTTACAATAAATCTTTATATTATGATTTGCATTATAATTATATAAGATAACAATATAGGAGGCAAACAAATTGAAGAAAATATTACCCATAACCGTAGTAGGAATTTTAATAATAAGCGGATTAGGAGCTGTTGTAACAGGATATACATCCAGTGATGTAAACTTTGACAAACAAACTAATATAATCAGTATGACATTTTCACCGATAACAATAAAGGATAATTCTAACGAATATGTTGAGTTGTGTTTTAATGATGAAACTTCTTATTTTATGGATCCTGGACAACCTATGATGCCAACTGTTGTGAAGGTTGTCGAACTTCCATTTGGTGCACAAAATGTACAGGTCAACGTATTACCAAAAGGGATCAGCAAGTATGAAATTGAGAAGGAAATACGCCCATCTCCTACACCATTGCCATTAACATCTGCAAATAGTGTTGCTGTAAAAAATGAAAAAGATGAAACAACATATGCAAGTGAAGAACTGTTTCCATCTGCTTGGCATAGCTATCAGGTTGGATGTGGACTAAATGACGCTACCGAGCATGTAACACTTGTATCAATACACATGTTCCCAGTGAGATATGCTCCTGCAACCGGTAAAATATATGCTGCAGAGAGCGCTAAGATTACAATAACCTATGAAGAACCCGAAACAGATCCCTTCCCAGAAAACAGCGAATATGATATGGTAATTATTGCCCCATCAAAGTTCTCTAGTGAGCTACAGAGATTGGTAAATCACAAAAATAATTTTGGCGTAGATACCACATTAAAAACGACCGAAGACATATATAATGAATACTCTGGCACGGATAAGCCAGAACAGATAAAATATTTCATCAAAGATGCGATAGAAACTTGGGATATCAAATACGTCATGCTTGTTGGAGGGTTAAACTCAGTTGTCTATGCAAAACCTCGTGATGATACCAACCAAGGATCAAAAGATTGGTATCTTCCTGTTCGATATACCAACCTGTATGACGACCCCGCATTTCCACTCACCTCTGAATCCACTCCTCATGATCCAGGCGTAATCTGCGATCTTTATTATGCCGACATATATGATGGCAATGGCAATTTTTCTAGTTGGGATCCTAACGATGATGGAGTTTTTGCAGCTTGGAGAAAACCGGGTGTAGAAAACGACACAGACCTAGATTTCCGTCCTGATGTCTGTCTTAGTAGACTTGCCTGCCGAACTGTTGATGAGGTAAACACTGTTGTTGATAAAATCATCACCTATGAAAGCAGCCCTGCTGATCCATCGTGGTTTAAAAAAACGATCGTGGTTTCAGGCGATGGTTTTCTTGACCAGACGGATTTAAACATACTATGGGATACAAATGGCTTGGAAACTGGATCATACACGATTTATGCACAAAGTTCAAACCCTGACGGTGAACACGGACCAATACTAAGCATTAATGTTACAAAAGATAGTACCAAAGAATCTATTATTACATATTCACATGATGATCATCTTAACCCTGCCATCCAAGATGCTTTTGAAAACGGTTTTCCAACAGTACCAATCGCAGAGATTGTTTCTGTTTCAGAAGGAGACATCCTTGGTAACACTGATGTGGCATTTGAACCAACGGCAAACGCATACTGTAATGAGTTTTATCATTGGGCCAATGTGTCCTATGTTGATGAGATATTAACCATCCGTGGGAAATCATATGATCCAAAACCGTATGGAAATCTGAGTAGCATTCATGTCTGGATTGAAAACGATGGAGGACAAACCGTGTTTTCTGACTGGCGGAATGACACCGAAACTTATTATGAAGGAGAGTGGGCTACTGGAGAGAAAGCCTCGCTGGGCCGTGGTGGCGCCTTGTATTACATGCCAGAGGATTTCGAAAAGGAAATCCTGTGGACATCTAATGGTAAATTCACCGGCATGGATGATGTCATCAACGCTGTGAACAAGGGTAGTGGTTTTCTGTTTTTCTCAGGACATGGCAGTCCAAATTCCTGGGGTGATCAATATCCTGGTATCCCCGGTGACCGAAGGCATGGAAGTGTGACAGGATTGCTGGTGACAACTTTGCGGCCATGGTGGCCGTTTTTCAGTTTTCCATTGTTCCCAATGGATACACTTTCCAATGGCGAAAAACTACCAGTTGCAGTAGTAGGCGGTTGTCATAACAGTCAGTTCAATGTTTCCATGGTGCCTGGAGTACTTGAAGGCTTACAATTTATATTTCCCTTTTGGCCAGAATCATATATGTGGTGTCATGGTACTCCTGTTCCTGAGTGTTTCAGTTGGCGCATTATCCGAAATCCAAGTGGTGGAGCAATAGCAAGTATGGGCAATACCGGCCTTGGGTATGGAGTTCCTGGTGATGCGTGTACCAGTGGTGGTGGAGATGCATGGATTACCATAGAATTTTTCAGACAATACGGTGAAGAAGGGAATGACATTCTAGGAGAGGCGTATCAACAAACATTGACTAGCTACGTTAACACCTTTGATATGAATAATCTTGAAGCAGGTCATCCAAAAACGATAACACAGTGGGTACTACTTGGAGATCCAAGTCTAAAACTAGGAGGATATTCCTAGTCTCCTACTTTTTTACCAATGACAATTAGAATATATCTCCAAATGACAGAATAATGCATCCAATAAATAGATTCCATACCCAGCGTGGGAGAAAATACTGTGAAGAGAACCATAGTGGTATTAGTTATAATGATACTGGCAAATATTCCATCAGTCATTTCAGTAACTGAAAATGGAGATCAGTTTGCAGATTTACCAGATTATTTTAATTGGCGTGATATCAATGGGACAGATTTTACTACACCAGCAAAAGACCAGAGCCCTGCTCCAACATGCGAAACATATGCGTTAGTTGCTGCTCTTGAAACACTTATGCAATATCAAGTTGGATCTCTTTTTGAACCAGATCTATCAGAGGCACATCTATATTTTTATGCAGGGGGAACCTATGAGGCTGGAGGTGTCAATGTTCAGGATGCTGCCAATTATCTAGTGGAATATGGAGTTCCTGACGAGGGGTGCTTCCCAGACCCACACAGGCCATATGACTATCCTTTTGAAAGTTTACCAGGATGGAAAAATAGAACAGTAAAAATACAAAGTTGGGGATGGATTGAAAACAATGAAGACAGCATAAAAAATGCATTGATAGAATATGGGCCATTGATTATTTGCATACACATATACGAAGATTTTTATCAATATCGAGATGGCGTGTACAAACATACCTCTGGTGAAAGGGTGGGAGGACATCTAGTAGCCCTTGTAGGTTACGATGATAATAAACAATGCTGGATTGTCAAAAACAGCTGGGGATCGAGATGGGGGGAAGATGGCTGGTTCAAAATGGCTTATGATCAAGATATTTTCATACCAAGATGCTATGGAGGAACAGGAATAATGTACATTGATGGCGTCTACGGAAATTTCATGCCAGACATACCAAAAATCCAGATAGAACAACCAAAGATTTATCATACCTACCTTTTTGGATTTGAATTCCCATCATTATTCAGAAAACTACCCGGGCTTCAAAATGCTGCTCCACGTATTGTTGGAAAACATACCGTGAAAATAAATGCAACAAATACAAACAAGGTTGAATTCTATCTTGATGGTGAACTTCAGTTTATCGATGAAGAGCCGCCATACGAATGGGAGTTAGATACAACGTCTGGATTGCATACTATTGAAACACTAGCATATAATGAACAAAATATGTCGAAAGATATTGTAGATGTGTTTGTTTTGGTTTAGCACGTATGCAATATAAGCATCGGTGTTGTTTAGAAACAGCAGTCGGTGTTTTGTAGAAAATTATTTTGGAACAATTTCCTTAAAATCTACATATTTCTGTAGAATTTTTGGTACTGTTACACTACCATCTTCCTTTTGATAGTTCTCTAGAATGCATGTCAATCCTCGTTGAATGGCTATAAGTGTTGAATTAAGAGTATGACACATTTGCGTTGGCATACCGTCCTTTTCCCTATATCTGATCTTTAGTCTTCTTGCCTGGTAATCAGTACAGTTACTTGTGGAAACAAGCTCCCTATACTTTTGTTGTGCAGGATACCATGCTTCTAAATCGTATTTCTTTGCTGCGACAATCCCGATGTCCCCGGTGCAAATGTTTACCTTTTGATAATGGATCCCTAGAGATTGCCAGAACAATTCTGCTGTTTCAAAGAAGTAATCGTGTTCTTTCCAACTATCCTTAGGACTAGTTATCGAAATCTGCTCTATTTTTTCAAAATGATGTGTTCTGAAAATCCCTTTTGTATCTTTTCCATGTGCACCTGCCTCTGTCCTAAAACAGGTAGAAAAACCAGCATACCGTATTGGAAAATCCTTTTCATAAAGAATTTCATCTGAATGCATTCCTACCAAGGGTGCTTCAGATGTACCGGCAAGAAACAGATCCTCATCTTGAATCTTATACACATCTTCTCTAAACGTTGGAAGAAAACCGCCCCCTTCCATCACAAATCCTTTTACAAGTGTTGGAGGGATTACTAGAGTATATCCTCTTTTCTTGAGTAGTTTCATCGCATGCAGTGTTAACGCAAACTCCAGTTCAACTAACCCATTTTCTAAGAAATAAAAACGTGCTCCAGATGTTTTTGCCGCTCTTTCGATGTCCGCCAGTTGAAGATCTTCCACCAGATCAACATGAGATTTTGGCGTGAAATCAAATTTCGGTTTTTCACCCCATTTTTTAACAATTTCGTTTCCCTCATCGCCTTCACCATATGGAACACTTTTATGAAGGAGATTTGGGATGCGCAACAAAAGCGAGTTTTTTTCTTCTTCAACTTTCTTTTGGAGTTCTTCCATTTCCTTTATTTTTCCAGGAATTTTCTTAGCTTCTAAAACAACTTTTTTAATATCTTCTTCCTTACCCTCTTTTTTCAGGTTCTGGATTTCTTTTGTTAAATCATTTCTCTTTCTTCTTAGTTCATCTACCTGTATCTTCAGTTCTCTCCACTGTTTATCTTTTTTGATTAATCGTTCAAGCATCTCAAGATAATCTTCTTTTTTGCGTTTTTGCAAATTTTTTCGTACTAATTCAGAATCTTCCCTAATGAGTTTAATGTCTAACATACAACTGGAATCTGTAAGTGATAACTTTTTAATAGTGTTTTGATGAATTCCTTCTAAACCAAGATTAACAGTCTTTTCTCAGCCTAGCAGTTATATGATCAATT
>DAOWHD010000069.1 GCA_030641605.1 Thermoplasmata archaeon | reverse complement strand
GGAACGTCTACCTCCCCAGTCTATTCTACACCTATCGCCATCGTTTGTTTTACAATGATCTTCGCATAATTGTTAACAGATTTCTAAAGAATTGAAAGAATACTAACGCTAAAGCAACAGCTAAAAAGCCTATATCACGAGCTATACATAACCATGCCTGTGAAAGAGTGTCACCTCCACCAGATAACGCAATTTTTCCAGCCGCATATGCATCAAGGATAAGGAATAAAACTGATATTGCAACAATGAAAAACAACACGATGTTAATATAAAACGACCACCTGTACCAGGTCTTCCTGCTTATTTGCCTAAATTTATTATCATCTATCATGACAGCAACTCCTCTTAACAAACAATGCATGCATAATGGATATATCAAAGTTATGCTTCAAATTGATTAGAAGAAATCAGTTATTTTTGTTTTCTTTATCTTATCACTCATAAATAAGGAGTCTATAGATTTTTCTACAAGTTTTATCCGTTGACGTGCATAAGGAGGAATGTGATATTTTTCAGCAACTTTCTTTGAAATTTCTAAGTATTTCTTAACGGATTTTTCATGAACTGTAAGAATAAGTTTTCCATTGCACTTCCTGCACTTGCCACTTATGGGAATTCTCCTGTATGTGATATTACATACTGGACAGCGAACCGACTGTTTGCTAAATGCTCTAAGATTACCTAATATATCTGGTAAAAAATGCCTCTCTATAACCTTATAGGCAACATCTGCTTCATCTACTGCACGTATTTTTGCAGCAAGGTCAAGTTGTGAATTCATCTTGTCCATCATAGTTTTCAATGTTTTATATGAAGACATTGTTGGACCTTCGGAAATATCATCTGTATCGTGCGTGAAACCAAACTTTTCATATTGTAATTCGGTGCCTATCCTTGAAGATACCAGATCCATTACATCCTCCAATTCCTTAGGATGTTCGTGTCGCAGAGTTGCTTCATAAAAATCTATGGGGTATCTTGCTAATGTATCAACATTATGAGCTTCTTTATCGACCTCAGATGGATCAAGACGAGTAGTAAGAATAAGAGGTAAGTCCATTCTTCCCCCTCGTTTGTCAGGTATATATGCATGGGAGAAATTCAAAAGTGCATCCATGAGGAGCATCAATCCGTCTTCATCCCCATCACAATTATTTGATACTATAAAATTGTTTATTGGAAAATTATGCAGATCTTCAACCTCGACATCGTAAAGAAATTCAGAACTTGATTTGACAGGAGTAATTTCTTTTATGCCATCTAGAATAAAATCTCCAAATGTAGTCAATCTTGGTTTTCTTTCCTTTGAGACAGCAGATTCGAGTGAACATTGCTTTCTTTTTAGAGAGAATCCTATTTTTTCACAAAACCTTCTTGCATATGAAGAGCGGATAGAAATATAAAACTGCTCAAAAACAGGAGATTCCCCCTTCATATCATAGAATCTCTTTACAATACCGCCTGCCTTTCTTTTTTCATTTCTCAATCTATAAAATATACCAAATCTAAGTAACTGCAAACCGATATCTTCTAACAGATTACGATTAACAGAAGAGCAAGTTACATGTAGTCTATCTTTTTCAACAGACCCATCACCCGAAAAATATGCACTCAATAATTCTCTCATCTTGTATTTGGGCAATGCAAGAAAGTTTGATGGGATTCTCTTATTCTTCGCGTTTGCTCCAATATCTAAAATATGGACAAAGAAATCGTGTATCAGTCTACTAGAAATAAACATGCCATATTTACTTTCATAAACATGAACGCCAAAAATATCCTTGATACATTGGATTATGTCATTACGCATCTCAGTCTCAGAAGAAGCAAAACCTACCTGGTAACAATTTTTTTTCGTGTATCTTGAATGCCCTTCCGAAATATAATACCCAAGCAGACGCATAAATGACTTGTTCACTTTGATTATTCTGGGTATTGAAGTATGATCTCTTTTAACCCCAAGCATGCAGTCTACAGGTATGGCATCTAGACCTTTACCACATAACCCAAGTAATTTCAAAAGAATGGAAACAGGAATGCTATTCCTATATATGTAATTTGAAAATGTTTTTTTGTTGATTTCTAGTCTCTGTGCAGCATACTTCAACCCACCGAACTTTTTTACACATCCCTTAACTACTTTCACGGCACCTCTAACAACAATGTCCTCACATTTGTCACTTATATGCAAAAATTCCAAAAGTAAATCTATCTCTTTTACATCTTTGTCAGGGAAATCTATTTTATGAGAAGCAAAAAAATTGTCATCTTTACATAATTCCAACGCTTTTTTGGTTACAACCTTCCCATTGGACCATACTAAAACTTTATGATGAGGTGACGAAATAAAATTCCTCCCAGACTTCAGTTTAACCTCTATTAAATGCTTTGGTGCTTTTACCTTAATAATCGATTTAATTTTTCTAATCTCAGATTTTCTATTATTGTGATTTAGAGTGAACGTACTAATACCATCAACATTTTTTTGTTTCGTGCCAAAATCATCAACAACCACCTCATTAGAAATGGTATTGTTATATAGCTCCTGCATATTTGTGAGGAGAGGTTTTTCAGAGTTTAAGATTGGAATGTTCGTATCTGGTGAAAGACAGTTTCTCCTTTTCGCTGCATGATAGAAAGGATGAGCAAAACAGACCTGAGCGTCAGTAAAACCTATTATTCTAGCTAGCGATCCTGCAGAAGTATGAGGTGCCAACCCGACAGCAAGATGTCCTGTTAAATCTTCCAACCGTCTAATTTTGAAAAAACGGTTCAGTTTATAGAACTTAACTAGAAGATCATCTATAAATCTTGATACATTGACAAAATATTCTGCGCAGGCTTTTGAAATGACAACATCCTGCACCTTCAACTCACATATCTGGTTATCTTGCTCCAGCGGATTTCCACGATAGTCTTCTGTATATCCCAGTTTTTTTAACATTTGTATAGAAACATGGATTTCTTTTGGTTTGAAATGTGTAAGTGGGGCATCAGTCATATCAAAACGGGTTGTTCCGTCTTTAAACACAGGTACCTTGTGCTTTGCCCTCAATAGCCCTTTTTCTAAAGGCTCTGGAGTTTTATGTTTTGATATGGTCCCTTGCACGCCTTTGATTGTTTCAGGAAGATCCCTCATTTTTATGTTGTTTTTTGCAAGTTTAAGTTCTTCAGATAGATTGATTTTATGAACTTCTATTCTTCCCTCTATTGGCTCAGTATGCCCACCACAAATACAGGATATTCTGTGAGTAACTTTACCACATTTTGAACACCTTCGTTTTCCTGCTTCAACCTCAATTTCGCCTTTCTGAGCGGCTTTACTAAATAAACGTTGGTTGCTTCCGTAAGTTCCTAATGGAAATAATACATGTGGCGGCGGTTTCATTTTCCTGACATCTGCTTTTTCTGGTCGACCCATGCGTGCCCCAATTCGAAATGGAGCTCGCTCTCTGATCTTTAAACCAGTTAGTCTTGAAACAAAAGAAACAGTACTTTCACCTTCCTTTGCAGTTTCAAGTAAATCAAACCTATCGGTCTCAATAATACTGCCATCCTTGATATCCAAACCAAGACACCGCACGAGAGGATAAGCATATCTATCCAAGATAATTTTTTCTTGTCTTTTTTTATGTAATGCACATAGTTCTATCAAAATATTTTTAATTTTGTCATCCCATGGAAGAACCAAAGACGTATCACTGACTATTTCCCCATATTTTTTGACATGTTTTGCAAGGAGAACCACATCATCTGCAGTTATATCGTGCCAGAAGAGGTTATAATATGGATGTAGTGGAACGCTGTATTTAGTTGATATTTCAACAGCATCCAAAAATGATGGTTGTCTAAGATTTAGTTCCCTGTCAAAATCTTCATTGATTTTTCTTTGGGTCTTTTCGTCTGACTCGGCAATTCCAAAAGGAGTATAGTGTTTTGGTAAGCAGTTGATGGATTTTTGCAGATCTTGAATCCACCATTCATATACATACGGGGAATTGGGAAGCAATGCATTATTCTCAATGAATTCTCCAAAGGGGACGAGAATTTCACCAATATCGATTATTTTTTTTATATTGTATTTTTTCACAGATTTTGCATCATTGACCTGAACTAAATCACCATTTTGCAACAAGATGATCGGTCCTTCAAGTTGACTGCATGGCGTACCTATTGTTCCTTTCCCAGGCCTCTCTGTCTTAAGCTGTGTACCAACTGCAATAAAGCCATCAAGTATGTTCATTGACGCTGGACTAATAGCTGTGGAAGCAAGACCCGCTGTTCGAGCCCTACCATAGCGCAGTCGGAACCCGCCCTTTCTTGAAGGATACGAAAAAACAGGTCTACCTGCGATAACCTCGTCGAGGTATTTAGTAGATGGCAGGATTGCAGGAATTTCCTCAGTGTTTTCTTTATCTTCACCGTTGCTTTTATTGACAAACATATCGAGAAAGCCCCACCCTTTAAGTTTTAGTTTTTTAACGTGTTTTAAAAGTTTAGGTGCCTTAAGACATAAACCCTCAGCTATGACAAGACATGCACCGCCTCTAAGACGATTCGTCCCGACTCTTGGCAAATCTCTATATCCTGTTACTTCTACATCTTCCGTTCCCTCGCCGTTTATACAAACTGGACAAGCTTTGGTTATATTATGTATTTCGTCAACTGAGGGAGTATACTGTAAGTGTTGCGCTCTTTTGTAAAGAGGGATTTCTTCTTTGTACCGCTCGATTTCCCCAGATGTCGGTTTATATTTTCCAATACCCATCTCTCTTCTTACAACATCAGCAATAAGAACACTCATAGCCTGGCCCGTTCCACCAGCACTTCTAATAGGTCCTGAGAAATAAAGATCCACATAGTTTGTCCCATCTTTGTTTGACCCGAGTTTTACTTCTGCTATTCCTTCAAGGGGAGCTACCAAAACACCTTCTGTGAGAATGGCAAGTCCTGTTCGTACAGCCTGATCTAAGGCATCTTCGGGTTTGTTAAATTTGTAGGTTTTTCCACCAACGATTTGTCTGGCAATTTCTAAAGATACTAGTTCTCTGTTCCCGATTTCTTCGGTTGTTTTTCGAATTTTTGAAGCTATGCCTTCTGGACCTACAAGTTGCTCCACTCTTGAAGCGATATCTAATGCCTGCGGTATTTCAACCTCTAGTTCTGGATCAAGACCTCTTTTTCGTGCTTTATCTGCAATAGAATAGCAGGTATCAGTATCCTTCTGCAACCTGCTGAAATATGCATGCATATTTGAGCTGGCAACAATATTTTTGGACATATCCCCACCCATAGTTAGGTCTCTAAAAATGAACAGTTTAATAATAGGCAAACGATGTTTAAAGTTTTGTATTGCAATATCACGCTATTAACAAAATCAAAACGATTTCTTACTAAAATCCATCATTGTAACATTTCCTGTTCTAAGATCAGCAATAGGTAGTTTTGCTGGATCTGGAATGAAGTTTAACATCTTTTGATAAGACGTCTGGTCCTGCCAACTAGAAGCGTTTATCAAAGTTACCCCTCTGTACTCTCCAATCATAGCTAAGTGAACATGCCCCGTCACAAATATATCAGGAACCTTGTCTATAACCATATAATCCAAATGTTCTGGAGCGAGCGGAGTATACCCTCCATAACTTGGTGCAAGATGATGTTTCTTTAGCATTACTTTCATTATTTCAACAGGCTCGTTGTACCTTAAGCGTTGAATGTTTGTTGCAAAATCAAGTAGACTTTGCCCATGATAGGATAATATCTCCACACCATGCAGAGAAAAATAACAAGGATTTCCAACAAATGTAATATCTTTACCGGAAAACAGATCCTGTATCTCTCTTTCAAATGTGGGTTGTGGCTCTGCCGGTCGCACTGCATCGTGATTACCTGGTTGCATTACAATGGATATATGATCAGGTATGAGTCGTAGTTGATCAGCCAATGCCTCGTATTGTTTATACAAATCCATTATTAAAAGTTCTTTATCTTGATTCGGATAAATCCCTATCCCATCCACTACATCCCCAGGTATAACTAAATATTTTATTTTACCAGCAACATCTCTTTGCCTAGAGTTCCCTATTTCTCCATTTATCCATCTCAGAAATGCCTGCCACTGTTTTTCCATAAACTCTTTGCTACCGAGATGAATATCAGAAAGAAAGGCAGCACAAATAGGCACATCCGATTTATGTCTCTCTTTTTGAATGCTGACATCTGGGAAAATGATATTTTGTATAACCAGTAAATCACCATTTTTACTAAGTTGGCCTTTTATCCCTACCACTTCATCCAAAACAATTTCATTTGCCATCTGAAAGGCTTCGCGGTTGTTCTTCAAGGCAATTGATGCAAAAGAGCCAGTCTCATCCTCGATTTCTATTAACCTATGACCATTTTGGGTAGTCCTGACCTCATCAATTATTCCAACGATTTGTATTTCTTTAACGCCGCTTTTTTTAATTCTATTTATAGGAACGACATTTGCCATTTCCCGTCTCTGCTTTCTCAGTAATTTTCGTAAAACATCATATCTATTAACAAATAATTTTGCAAAATCTTTTGTGGTTCCTTCACAGGTACTGTTGCCAGTCACATCCTTAATTATTCTAATTTCGGAGTCGTATTCTCTGGATTTCGGCTTCCGTCCCCCTACCTTTCTAATTTCTATCAACTGCAGTTTTGACACTTCATTTGTTTCTTCGTTTGACATACCTACCTGATTATCTTCGTCAGTTTCACTATATTCTATTTCGTTTTCGTCAGGGGATGTTTCAGGTTGCAATTCGCCACCATATAATGTTGAAAGCATCTTGCTTTGTATTTTCTTTTTTTCTATTGAATCTTTGGAAAGCTGCGGGATTTTTTCAATTTTTGTTGCTTGTTCGATATTTTTAATTTGAT
Source organism: Thermoplasmata archaeon (assembly GCA_030641605.1). GTDB lineage: Archaea > Thermoplasmatota > E2 > DHVEG-1 > DHVEG-1 > DAOWHD01. Next base: position 5,612 of record DAOWHD010000069.1, on the reverse strand, counting down.
CTAATGTTAAAACCAAGGGATATTCCTTTAGTTCCCTAGTTAAAAAAGATGTGAATTCTTCTGGGTCGTCCTTGGCTAGAATATATTCTAATGTATCCGGTTGAACGAATGTTCCGTGTTCTGAGAACGCATTAATTATTGATCTCATCCCTCTAACCCCACAAAAAATACTTTACAGCATTTTGGAATGAGTGTATGTCGCAGTAGGTTTTTAGAATTGCGGTTAAAACAAATAATTTGGTATTGATTGAGAGTGCAAGGGCATAGTATATAAAGATTAGTAAAAAAATGGCTTGAAACCGACCAAAATGAATTATTTTCTTAAGAGGATAGATGGGGCACAACCAGAAGGGGGGTTTTTCAATATTTTTCGAAAGAAATATAAATGAGTGCAACCTACTTTTAGATATAGGTAAAAGGAACATAACATGATAAGCATAAGGATCTACAGGCAGGGAAACGATGTACTCATTGGTGCATGCGATGAAAATCTAATTGGGAAAAAATTCGTGGATGGGAAATTTCAGATAGACGTATCCAAGGAATTCTATGGAGGAAAACGGATAAACGCAGAAGTTCTAAAAAAATATCTCAAAGATGCGACAATCGCAAATCTTGTTGGAAAAGATACAGTGAACTGCGCCATAAAAATGGGTCTAGTCGATCCAGAATGCGTCATGAGGATAAAAGGCATACCGCATGCCCAGATGGTAAGGATGAGAGTGTAAACGCTTAATCATCTTTTAATTTCATTTATTTTAGCAGTTATTTTATCGTAGTGACTTCCCATCCAATAGATTTTGTCACATTTTGGGCAAAACCAGAATATATCATTGTTTTCGTAGATTTTTTCTGGAACTCTGTTCTTGACTTCATTCTTCTTGATTTCTTCGAGGATGGTATTGCAAAGGGAGCATCTGGATAAAACCGCTTCTTCATCGATTGGTACGTCATGTAAAACATGTTTTAGTTGAACATCTAAATCTGTTGATGAAATCTTAATAACTTGTAGACTTTGTTTTCTTCCTCTGAAAATTAGTTCTTTATCCCGTGTTACGAGAATGCGGTTTTCCTTTTTTGCAATCTGCAACAATTCGCCATCCTTCATTTCATTATTCGCATAAAACGTATCAAAACCAAAAAGGCGTAACCATTTTGCAAGTGTACCAAGCATTTGATCGCATAGGAATTTCATATTGCTAGATTGTAATGGAAAGGAGGTTCTTTTCATTTTTCGTGCAGGGCAATTTTGGTAGCAGAATTGACAAATTATCAGAAAAATAATCCAAAGGAAACTCCCGATTTTGACATCATCCTCGTTTTATGTGCAATAGCAGTAGTTTTGTTCATTGAAACAAAGTTAAGGAAATGATCCGATAAAGATGATTTTATAAGGAGTTTAACATTATCAATACGGTAAGCAGGAGATGCCAAAATATGAAAGAAGGTTACTTGCAAACAAAGATTGCTGAACTCAATGACAAATGCAAACAGATAGACCAAATGATTTCAATGGAAAAATCCAAACTTTTGCTATTACAGGAACAAGTCGGCGGTTTTAAGGAGCTTTTGAAAAAGTTAAAGAACATAGAAGATGTAAAAGAGCAGACGGTTAGTCGCATAAATGAGGAGAATGAAAAACTCATAAAAAGTCACATTGAAGAATTATCAAAAAATGTCACAGGAATCATTGAAACATCGCTAAAACGCAAAACAAAAAAAATCGACGAAACATTGGATTATCTGAGGGAGAGAGAGGGAGAAATAAATCAGCAGGCAGAAACAATTGCCCAGCAAACAAAAGATATCAACTTTCTTATTGAGCATAATAACCTACTCATGATGAAATTGGCCAACAAAGGCATTCTTACGCAGCGAGAGATTGACGAAATGCATAGAAGATCAAGTAAAAAGGCCCAAAAGGAATGAAAAGAAGTTGATAGAACACTGCTCACAATCGCTTGTACTGAACTAAGATACCTTTTCCCAATTTTTTAATATCAGCTATTTTTAAAGATATTAACTCATCTTCACTTTTTATGCCAGATCCATCTGTCATCGTAGGGGTGAGCTTGCCACCAATGATTATTGGGGCAATATAGATATACAAATCATCCACCAAATCTGATCTAAGAAAACTCCATATGACAGTTCCCCCACCTTCAACCATCAATGTTTTAATTCCGCGCTTGCAAAGTATATCCAACAGTTCCTCTAAATCGATAAGCCCTTCTTCATCAGCTGCGCATTCTATAACTTCAACATTATCCTCAAATTTTGTATCGCATTTTTCTGCAGTTATGACGCATGTTTTTGCAGTCTGATTTACAACAAGAGAATCCTTGGGAGTTCTGCATTTCGAGTCAAGTACTATACGAAGGGGTTGATGAGGATTTTTAACATATTTTTCTTTAACAGTGAGCCTAGGATTATCAGAAAGCACAGCACCAATCCCAACGAGGACTGCATCAGATTCATTGCGCAATCTATACATACGTTCTATATCTTCATCACATGATATTCGAAGTTGCGTACCGTTAGGAAGTGCGATCTTTCCATCTGCAGACATCGCGCAATTTACGATCACATATGGTCTTTTCATATAATTCTCACTTTGGATAAAGTGGGCAATCTTTCCTATTTTCAGGGCAGATGCCCTTAGTCTTACATGCAGGTCCCGCATTTTTAAAAATAGTTGGTGCTACTTTCTTTACTTGTTGTAACATTTTATTTGCAAGTGTTCGGATTTCCCATTGGGCACTAAGGCAGCACCTGAGCTCGAAAAAATTGAGTAAAGATCGAGCATTCATTGTAACTATTATATTTGATTTAAAGCTTTGAGGCAATATAAAACGACTATCCTCAGGTTTTATACCCATCCCGCAAGAAATTATATATGAATCTACAAGTGTATTTACTCCTTTAATAAACACTTCAGATGCATTAATATTTTGTAATATTGATTGAGGGATAACAACATTACATTGATTACATCTATCTAAAACTAATTTTCTTCTAATAACATCAACATTTCTATACAGCTCACAACTTTTATAAAATTTTCTTTTCATAACAAAATCTATACAAACATCTTTATACATCCATGTAAGGATTATATCAATGTCATTTTTGCCCTGCCAGCTTAATTGAAAAGCCGTTTTCTTTTGAAGAATATTTACATTATTTACTCTACAATTTTTAACGATTATTTTTTTTATAAACTCCAAAAATTCTTTTGAGGCAGAAGTAAAAGTTAACCATTTTTTTGAGCCACAACAATTACCGACTGATCCATCACCTTCAAAAAAACCTAAGATAAACGAGTTTAACAATCTTTCATCTAAAAATAATGGCGATTCTCTCTTACCCTTTTTCATACCATATTTCTTAAGTTTTTCATACATTCTCTTTGATGAAATTGTCAGTTGATATAAATTCTGATGTTTTTCATCTATAGCACTATAAAAGTGTAAAGGTCTTTTTAAATTGATTATTTTTCTAAAATTCCCTAAATATTCTTTATCAATTTCTTGAAGTTTTATTCCAATAAAATAATTCTTTTTACTTTCACCAATGAATCCATCAGCAAATAAAACACCTAAAATCTGCGCTTTTATATGTGAATCAATTCTATCAAAAAAATAATGATTAACAACACTTTCATTATTTCCTCTAACTCTTATACTATGAGCTTTAAGAATATTTAATATTGTTTCGGAATTACAATCATATTTTCCACTAAGTTCAATTGAAGACGCTCCTTCTTCATACTCATCACAAATCCTATATTCATCACCTAAACTAAATTTACATTCTTTTCTTCTCTTTTTTTGGATTTTATATCTATCATTTCGATCCTTAAGTATTTTTATTGGCTCATTAAAAAATTGGTTATATCTTTCACTTTGCTGTGCATAACTAGCGATACGATGACGAACTAGTTGATGAGTCAATGCTCGGCTAACACCACTAATTGCAAAGGTAAAACTTGTATGTTCAATGACGCTAGTATGACCAAGATTCATAACATGCTTAAGTATTGCTTTCAATTCCTTATTAGAGGTTCTATACAAATCTTCAGGTTTTGTTTTACTGTGTGTAAGTTTCGCAGCCATCGCAGGCATTTCCTCAGGATTAGGAGTAAAACCTATGAGTTTGACATTCATCTATGGCTCCCCACATTCATTATAACATATTGCTTTTATTAGTTTTGAGGTGAAATTTTATTACGCTTTTATATGAACCAAGTATGGGGATGGTATGGAAATGGGAAAGCAACAAGCTTTTAAAAAGCTACAAGATTACTCTGAAACATAACTCAAAGATATTGGAAGGGAAAATAACATGATAGCATTTGTTATTACAACCATCATATGTTTCATCATCTATCTACTTCTTACAACAGGTAGTGGAACATTAGGCCTTTGGAGCATAGAAGAAATTCTATTGGGACTAATTCTCTCATTAATCACTGGTTTTGTGACGAGGAATATCTTCGTGAAGAAAGACTTGAGAATGTTGAATCCCGTTAGATGGATCATATTTGTTTGGTATGTTATCGGACCGTTTTTTGTTGGCATGGCAAAAGCAAACTTCGATGTAGCTTATCGGGTAATAACAGGCAAAATAAACCCAGGTATAGTCAAAATCTCACCAGATTTGAAAACGGACCTGGGAATAACGCTGCTTGCAAATTCCATAACGCTTACTCCAGGAACATTGAGCGTTGACATCGATGAGGAAAAAAATGATTTATATATTCATTGGATAAACGTTAAAGAGGATGTGTTAAAGGGGGATTCTGTTGATTGCAAATATATCTGTGGAAATTTTGACAAATGGATCAGGAGGATTGCAGAATGATGGAATTTTTTAATGAATATATGATTGTTTTGATTGCTCTTATGATTTGTATTGTGATGGCCATAATACGAGTTGTAAAAGGACCAACAGCACCAGACCGGATTGTAGGTTTAGACACAATCAATACAGTTGTAATTGTTGGAATGGTTGTCTTTGGTGCAGCATTTAATGAGATCATCTACATTGACGTAGCAATTGTGTATGCATTGCTCTCGTTTATTTCCACATTGTTTATAGCTAAATATTTGGAAGGGGGTGATTTTTAGATGTGGTTTGAGTTTTTGATTTATATACTTCTTGCCATAGGTGTTTTTTTCAACATTCTTGGAGGTGTAGGCCTGTTACGTTTTCCTGATGTATATACAAGACTTCATGCTGGGACTAAATGTACCACATTTGGCTCAATTTTCATCACTGGATCAGTTATACTTCTGGGACTAAAAATGTGGTATCTAGGCAGTACAGATGGTTCTGTTTTAGCAATCCATACGGCTGGTGCATTAGTCGCTATCCTACTTACCAATCCAACTGGCGCTCATGCTATTGCTCGTGCTGCACATAAAAGTGGGGTAAAGCCTGTTGGTGCTGTTGTCGACAGCTTACAAGACAAGTCAGTAAAAAAGACTGTAAAGAAAAAGGAGGAAGAAAAATGATGCTAGAAGCAATTCACATTATATTGCCCATACTGATTGTTGTGGCTTCAATATTCGCCGTTTTACTTAAAGATTTGATAGCTGCGGCCATTGCAG
>DAOWHD010000027.1 GCA_030641605.1 Thermoplasmata archaeon | reverse complement strand
ATGTTCTGATGATCTTACCACAGCAGGAGTAATGAGTTTTCTATTAATAGAAATTTCGCAGAATCTATTAATAATAGTTCAGATCCAACACCATAACTATTTTTTTCCGGTCCAATTAAATGATATCAGACGATGCTTCTTAGCACATAAAAAATCTGAGGATTCAATGTTATTAAGAATGCGAAATTGTTATTATGCAAACGATCTATAGGTCTACTGTTCACCAAGCATACTTGAAATGAATTTCACATATCCTTGTTTCCCATCAACTTTTTTATGTCGTTTTACTGAGTTATACACATATTTCACACCGGCTTTTACTTCAAATTTTGAATAATCATTTCCAGTTAAGGCTAGTTTCAGATTATTGACAATTATTTTTTCAAGATTTGTTTTTGGAGAATACTCTTTTTTGAACAGATGATCTCGAATATGGTTCAATATAAAAATGACGTCTCTATCTTTTAACGATGAATCATAGTTATATTCATCTAGGATTAGAATTATTTCCCTCCTTTGGATTCCTCGCTCCATTAGGCTTTATAGAAGGATCCGGTCAGGCATTATCCATCGGGCAAAGTTGGGAGCAAATAGCAGCACACATTTATACAAATGCAGCAACCGTTAGATTAACCTTTGCTGCAATTGGGTTCTTTTTTGCCTTTTTTGTCGGTGTCCCCTTAGTCGATTGGGGAATTAAAAAAGGGTTGTCTGATCAAACACCAAAAGTTCTTCCCACTAATTTCATCAAAGGTGTTATCTCAAAAAGCCAGGAAAAAAACAAGCTGGTTTTGAAACCACCCATCCTGCAAACATTGATTCCCTATCCTTTCACTTTGCTCTTGTGGGTCTTGCCTATATGCTGACATATGGACTCGTCAAACTGCTTACCACAATTATTCCAGGAGATGTTGCAAAAATGATCTGGGGGGTTTTTTCTTTTTCTTTGGCCTCATAGCCACAGTGATTATACGACTAATAATAAACAAACTTGACCTAGGTTATTTGGTTGACAGAGAAATACAAAAAAGGATTACTGGTTGGTCAGTTGATTTCTTAATTGTTGCAACAATAGCCGCTATAGAAGTAGCAATTGTTTGGACCTATCTACTTCCCATATCCATCATAGCAAGTGTAACCGGAATAAGTACGCTTTTTGTAGTGTTATATCTTGGCAAGCGGATGTGGACCAGATATGCCCTTGAGCGAACCGTGGGTATTTTTGGAACCGTTACAGGTACCGTACCAGGTGGGCTGCTACTCATACGAATTCTTGATCCGGATTTTAAAACACCTGCAGCAATGGATTTAGGGCTCACATCAATTTTTGCAGCACCATTTGTTCTCTCGGAAATGCTTTTAATAACTGCTCCAGTTCTTTGGGGATGGGGTGTGCAACAAACAATACTTGCTTTTGGAGTGATGCTGATTGTTTCCCTTGTGTTAATCAAACTCTTTGGCTTCTGGGGAAAACCACAATTTTAGTACTATTCTGCAATTGCTAAATAGCAAGAGATAACAATTTTTCTCCTGTTGAGAAGTATGGGCCCGCCGAGATTTGAACTCGAGTTACTACCTCCCCGAGGTAGAAGGATTCCAAGCTACCCTACGGGCCCTATATTTGATAGAAGCATGGAATAATTATTTCATACAAAAACTTATCCTGCATTTTTTTTGGTAACTGGTCAGTCACCTGAAACTCATACCCTTTTACCAGGTGGGCTCTGATACATGTTAAATAATTAAGATAATTGTCATAAGGAGCGTGCTTAATGCCACTGACCTGTACCATTTTTTGGAAAGATTTAATACAGTTTCTATGATGAAGAACATGTTCCAATGGATCCTTTATTAGAATTGTTTGGGCTGATTGCAGGAGCTATAACCTCCATGGGTTTTGTACCCCAACTCATTAGGGGGCATAGAACAAAAAAACTTGACGATGTTTCATACTACATGCCTATGATATTGGCAGTAGGCATGACATTATGGTTTATTTATGGTGTTTTGATAGATTCTCTGGCGATTATGATTGCCAATACGTTTGGTGTATGCTGTTGCCTAGTTCTTATCGCAATGAAAAAAGCATATACCTAATACTTAGTTAGAATATACATTTTTATAGGAAAAGTGCAATACGTCCTTTCTACGGGCCAGTAGCTTAGGTTGGTTGGAGCACCCGGCTGATAACCGGGAGGTCAAGAGTTCAAATCTCTTCTGGCCCACTGTTAATCACTTGTAATCTGATCAAATTGATAGTCTTCCCACTTTCTTTTGCCAAGAACGATATCCAGTTCAATTGGTGTTATAATCGGCTTTTTGTATTGAAGGTAATCATCAATTGCAATTCTTGGGCATGATGTAGAAACAAAACAATCAACATCTCTGAAGCTTTGTAAGGATACCGGCGCGAAATTATCCATCGCAATGAAAAATGATTTTTTATCTAAAGACTCAAGCATATCTTTGATATTATATGCTAATTTTATTCGCTGTTGACCTCTTTTTATACCTATGAGAATTCCAAATTTTTTAGCATTTTTTGAATTGGCAATAGCCCCATATCTCTGCCTCAAAATCGTATCTTTCAAATCTGAAATTTCCTGTTTTTTTACTGTACCCGAATATGGATCTGCTGCAATTACTGGTTTTTTTACACTCAAAAGAAGCCCTACAGGATGAAAGTTACCACTGCCAACAAACAAAAATGAATCTACTTTATCTGCAATATTTGTTCCTGTAGAAAAGTTGCATCCTAAAATCTGGCCTTTTGCAGCTATTCTTTTGTCTCCGCCAGAAATGACCGGTACGAAATTGTGCTTTTTCAAAATGTTCTCTACCGCCTTCAATGTATGCAGATGTTGGGCGGTTGTCACAACTCCAACTATTGTCCCATCTAAGTAAGCTAGTGATTTTTCGACAACTTGCATTACATCTTTTGACGAAAGAGCATTAACAAAGGCAGTAGGAATCAAATCATTGCCCAAGTTAGGGATTGGTGTATGTCCTATCTGAATAACAAACTCGACACCAATATTTTTTAATTCATAATTTGCAATATCGCAGGCACCAAAACATGGATCTGCAATAACTATTATTTCGCATTTTATTTCTTTTTTTACACTCTCAATAATTTTTGATGCGCTACTTTTCAATCCTTCAGGAATTTGCAACGCTATCGTTTCATAACCCTTCTTTTTAATTGTTTGTACTGCTTGTTCTAAGTCAATTAAATACCCTGAAATTTTCATTTTTCACCATCATGCACTTTCGAAAATAGCCTTCTGAATGAATCCATTCTATCTTTATATGATTCTTTTGATATATCCATAACAACACAGTTTTCTTCTGTGGTAAATGATTCAAACGTTTTCTTTTGACTAAGATAAATCTCCCATCGTCCATCTGATGCGGTCTTTGTTTTGAGCCGTTCTTCAAGCCACTTCTTCGCTATTTCTTCTGGACAGGTACATTGGATTGGTATCAGTACCGCATTGTTTTCTTTTGCAATTTTTTTTGCCATCTCTCTATATTTTTTCTTTTGGAATGTAGCATCCAAAACAACATTTTCCCCATTTTTCAGAAAATCTGCTGATTTTTTCATTACTTGTTCATATGTGTAATCGATTCTTTCTGGAGAGTAAAGGCCTGTATCTATCTCGTCATGATGTCTTTCAAATTTATCAATTCCAGCAAGTTCCTTTCGTACAACATCTGTATTTATGTTGTGTGCATGATAATCAATGGAAATCTTTAAGGATAAGGTAGATTTACCAGTTCCAGTTAGTCCACCTACAATAAAAAGAAGTGGTTTTTTGTTTTTTAAATCAATAGAAAATAATGATGCATAGTAGCTGGATAAGTCAAAATACTTTTTTGTTGTATCGATTATGTCTTGTTTTTCATCCTTAGGAATATTTGGATCGTTTAACCTGAATCCAATAACCTTTCCCCGGACGTATGCCCTGTAACTTTTGTAGAAATTCAACATATCCAAAATACCAATGTCTTTGCTTTTCTCGATATATTTGCGTATCAAGTAGCTTGACAAGTAGGGATGATTCATGTAATCAAGGTCCATCGCTAAAAACCCTATATCTGAAGCAACATCACAGTATCTGAATCGCTTGTTAAATTCTATACAATCAAAAATGTGTATGTTTTCATCGGATACAACGATATTTCCTGAATGCAAATCTCCATGACAGTCGTGTATATGTCCCCCTGCGACCCGTTTTTCAAAAATATCTTTTTTTTCTTCGAAGAACTTGCTTGCAATTTTTTTTATGTATTTATATGTACCATTTGGAATGGTAATGTCAATCACTGACTCAGTCTGTTCAAAATTTTCATCAATGTTTTTTTTGACAGCATCAAGTTCTCCGTAGCTGTCAACTTCTTTAGAATGCTGTTCAGAATTGTAAAAATTAACTAAAATATCGCAAATATTTTCAATTGTTCCTCTACCGATTTTTCCTTGTTCCAGCAGCTTCGTCATTATTCTGTCTTGAGGGAATTCTTTCATTTTGAGAGCATAATCAACAATTTCTCCATCTCCGTTTAATTTGAGTTCTCCATTCTTTTGAGTTATTGGTAAAACATCTAGATAAATATCTGGACAGAGTCTCTTGTTAAGTCTTAATTCCTCTT
>DAOWHD010000004.1 GCA_030641605.1 Thermoplasmata archaeon | reverse complement strand
ATTATTTCTGATAATGTTATTATTTGATGTCGCCCTGATGCCTGCTTTATTTCCTCCGGAGCCTGAATTTGCTACATGAAAACCGTCGAGAGTTATTTCATCTGCCCGTAATTCAAATGCATAATATCCTCCATTAGCATTTACCTCTGGACTCCCCATCCCGATGATTGTAAGCTGTTTGTCCACATATACATTTTCATAATATGTACCACATTCGACGATGATCGTATCTCCATTACTTGCGACATCTATTGCATTCTGTATCGTAAGATAATCATCTGGTACATAGTAGGTTGTTGAGCCTGTATCGCACTCAGCTAGCGGTACAAGTATACTTAGCGATGAAATTAGCATCACTGTTACAACATAGCTGCTTAAAATCTTCCTAACCATTCTGCCTTTAAATAAAATTATTTTACTGTATTCCATTCCCACATCACCATCCAATACATATGAATATTCAACCATCTTTAAATAGCTAAATACCAATTGGAGATGGCATTGCTGTTTTATAATTTTTTTGGTTTTTTTCAAAATTTCACATAACATTTTTCACATTTTATTAATAGAAATATTGCAAATTTATCATTATTGCAACATTTGCATGAAAGTATAAATAAATATAAAATTTCGCTATAAAATTGTTATCACTATCATTTTAATTTTTCAAAAATCTGATTTTTAGTTTCGCTTAATATTAAAAATTTTGATTCTAGTTGCATGATTTTATTTAGTTTAAATATGCAAAATTTTGAAGCAAATTTTAGTAATTTTTTAACGGCCGCCTTAGAAATCATTTGTTTATCCATTACATAAATACTTGTCGTGATCTAGTTTAATCCGTGTTCTAAAAACATGAAAAAATTTTGACTATTTTTTTCATTTTTCTACCTTTTAAAAACTCCCTCTTTCTCTATTTTTAAGCAAAAAAGAAACTACATCTCCTCAATAATTATCGTCTAATTTGATTTGGATGTTTACTGATATTACTATTCTATAAATATTTATCAATAAAATGTTTCTAGCATTGTTTTCTTTTACATAGATATGTGTGACTATTTTTTAGCGTAATATTTGCTCCATCTAACCCGTCTAGGAACACGTTTTAACTTCAACATGTTTTTCTGGCACTTATTTTTGCAGAAATGAAGTACTGTACCATCTTTTTTCACGTATATCTTACCCGTACCAGGTTCTATTTCATTTCCACAGAATGAACAAGTTCTTCTCTCGACCATAGTTCATACCTCTAATGTCGTTCGCCTATTCTTTTTGCTTCTCTCTGAGTTTCGCTAAGCATCAAGATATCGCCAAGTTGGACGGGGCCCATTACGTTTCTAGTGATGATTTTACCTTTATCTCCACCGTCTAAAACCCTTACCTTTACTTGGTAAGCCTCTCCTGCCATGCCAGTTCGATGAATGATTTCTACAACTTCACAAGGAGTTCCTTCTACCATGTTCTTAACCCTGTTTCTTCAGTTCATCTATTTTTTTAACAATATTTTCAATACCTGCTTTGCTTTTGCCAAGATCAACGATGGCAACTGCAGCTGTGCCTACATGCAACCCTGCAGAACTGCCTAGTTCTTCTTTACTTGGAACATATGCATAAGGTATGTTTTTCTCTTCGCATAATATCGGCATATGAGCAAGAACTTCTTCAGGTGAAACATCCTCGGCCATCACTACAAGCTTTGCTTGTCCTCTCTCAACTTGTTTTGTTACCTCATTTGCTCCTTTGCTTATTTTTCCTTTATCTCGAGCTTTTTCTACAAGATCATAGGCCAAATCCTGTACTTCTTTCGGTGTCTGAAATCTTACATATATCGCCATTTTCTTAGCCTCCTTTTGAAGCTTTCATAGATGTCTTCCCTTAGGGAATGTAAAGCTTGGAATGTGGGAGGCGTATAAAAACCTTTTTCAGCGATTTAGGATAGATTATTGTGTTTTTATTCAAAGTGGCAAAGGTATTCTTTCGACTTCTAGTTCATCTGCAGTAGGATATTCTTCTATCATATAACATTGCATCCTGCGCTTGACCAAGATGGGTGCAATTTTGTTTAGCACTAGGAGATCCATTTCGATGCGTTCTTTTTTTATATTCAAAAAAATCTGTTTATCAGATAAGTCAAATTCCTGTTTTAATGATTCACAAAGCATGCTTAGAGAATTCTTACCTTTTATACAGATAATCCCTTTAAGCAGTGTTCCTTCGTTGCTAATAACTTCATGATCTTTTGCAATACTTTCTGCTCTTCGCTTGATTCGGTTTGTTAGTTGCACCCCATCTTTAAAGGAGCATGAGCAATAATGAACGCCTATGTCAAAATCCTTTTCAGCAGCCTTCATAAGAACCTCATTTGCAGATTCCTGACTTCCTTTAACCGCAGCTGAAATATCGCCTTTTACTGAATAATTTCTACTGTTTAGACTATTAACATTCCGCTCAGAGTACTCAAGTTCGTTTAAATTAACCCATCTAATTCCTAGATTATTTGCCCATTTGACAAGAGAAAATATCTCATCTTTCATTTCGGGAATGACCGGAATCTCAATAGCAACATCGGAATCGGTTTCAAGTGCATTTTTTATTGCAGGAACTATTGGACTCTTATCCATATTATTCCAATGTTTTGATGATGGATGGAATCGTATTTCATCAAGACCTGCAGAAGCTAAATCAGTTACATATTCTCCATTTTTAACACCAGAAGTATACAAATGGATGTGAAACTCTGATCCAAAAGTGTTTTTGAGCAGGGAGATGTATTTCTCGGTTCTTTTCCAGACGACGAGTGGATCTCCGCCGGTGATACCTGCACCAGTGGCCTTAATATATTCAGCCTCACGAATTAATTTATCAGTATCGTTTTCATCATCTAATTCCCATTCATCGGCAAAAATGCGATCCCTTCCACCTTTTTCAAAACTGAGAGGGCAATAGAAACATTTGGAAGGACAAACGCCTGTGATAAATACTACCAATTTTGAACCTTGTGCACACATCCTGCAAGCTGGTGAAAGTGAAGAAATATATGTGCTTTCATTAAGCCACTGAACAATTTTTTTCATGTTTTTATTCCAAGCCTTTGGCAGTTATTTTAAAAATAGCTTTTTTTTCCTCAGGTTGGGATCTGTGTTTGATGATTGTTGCTTGCCTTTTCCCAATGCCAATTTTTTCAAGTCTGACTGTGGCTTTTACCATGTGTTCAGTATCTCTATTTGTAAACGGTTTTATATCTCCATTTTTGTCAGTATATACTTGTTCAACCACAATCGCATGAAAGTCCTTTTCTCTTACTGCTATCTGCAGATTTGCCATTTGTCTTGTAAAAGAACGCATTGCACCTTCTTTGTCTTCTTCTAGATTGATACGGTAAAATAGATTTATTGTATCTACTATAATGAGGTCAAGATCCTTTACGTTAATGGCGTTTTTTACCATTTTTTCCTGATCTTCAAGTGAAGAGGGACTGAAAAATAGAATATTTTTAAGTATCTTGTCATAGCTGTAATCCTTACATATTTGACCCAGCCGCTCTAATGATGCCCCTTCGCTATCTATGTATGCAACCCTTTTGCCATTGTTGGCACACTCTCTGGAGGCTTGTAGGCATAGATTTGTTTTTCCACTGCCCGCTTCACCGTATATCTTGGTAATCACCTTACTTTCGATTCCCCCTCCCAAAAGATCATCAAGGGGCTTGCATTTGAGCTGTAAACGTTTCATCTCAAAAGACAGTCAGCAAAAGTAAGAATAAAAATGTTTTCGATATCGTAAAGGTAAACTGTCGTGTTCATAAAATTTTGTCCTTAAGTATACAAGCTTTACATATCTCTTGAGAGGTAGGTTCACCACATCTTGCACATTTATTTAGGTCAGCTGGAGGATATTTTTCTAGCAGTATATCTTTGATACCATCATAGCTGTTCAAAATGCTGTGTCTGGTACCAGGATTTTTATATTCAAGATCATCAATTATATCTCGAAAAACTCTGCGATATGCACTAGTGGAATATGGACATACGCCATCATGATACTCAATGTTTTTTAAAATGGCATATAATGCATTTTCCTTTTCTGGGATGACTCGTAGAGGCAACATGCGGGGAACAAGACCAGGCTGAACTTTCTGATGAGGCCCCAGTCTAGCTAGCTTCTGTATATCTCCATTGGTAAAATTCATCAATATAGACTGAGCCATATCATCCAAATTATGGCCTGTGACAAGTTTTGTGATTCCCAACTCCTTTGATTTGCGGTTCAAGCATAATCGCCTAAAGACCCCGCAATAGCTGCATTCGCCTAATTCATCATTTTTAGAGGCTATTTCATCCATTGTTTTTCCGACCATTTCTTTGAATGTTACAACATGATGTTCCACTCCAAGTTTTTTACAATCATTAGATGCGATTTCTATGCTTTCATTCCTGTAGCCTTTTATTCCCTCATCAACAGTAATTGCAATGACATCAATTTTCCTTCTTTTTGAGAAAATATCATTAACAATGTGAAGTGCAACTAGGCTGTCCTTCCCGCCAGAAATGGCCACACCAATTTTACTACCGTTCTCTGTCTTCCCTTGTTTTTTGATATCCTTTTTAACTCTTCTTTCGAAGTATTGGATAAAATGATCTTTGCAAAGATGGGTACCGTTGTATCTTATGAATGTCACTGCAGGTTTGTTGCATTTGCTACATGTCTTTTTCATCTAGTATTGTAAAATGTTTTTTAGATAAAATAGTTTGAGGTGGAATCTTTCAGACTTTAATGCTTTGATAAAGGGCATGTGACCATCAGGAAACTTAATTTACATTTAGTTGATACAGGACCCGATAATTTATAAGATTAAATGTTGGCAAAGGGGGTTAATATGACCATTGTTATAACTGGAGAAGGACTTACAATCGAGAAAGTAATTAAAGTAGCAAGGTACGATGAAAAAGTAAAACTCCATCCTGATTCGATAGAGCGTATCAAGGCATGTAGAGCAATGCTTGAAAAGAAGATTGAAGCTCATGAGATAATGTACGGAGTGAACACAGGCATTGGTGAATTCTCAGAGGTTGTGCTTGACGATGAGCAAATTAAAGATTTTCAGAAATATCTTGTGTATAATCATGCTGCTGGTATCGGTGATCCTGCTCCAATAGAATATGTTAGAGGGGCAATGCTTGGCAGAATCAATGTCCATGCACATGGTAATTCTGGCTGCCGTCCTGAAATAACCCAAACTTTGGTTGAAATGCTGAATAAAGGAGTTACTCCCTTTGTATGTCAAAAAGGCTCGGTAGGTGCATGTGGTGATTTGGCCCCCATGGCTCAAATTGCACTTCTCATGATGGGGGAGGGCGAAGCATATTACAAAGACAAACTTCTTGAAGGAAAAGAGGCAATGGATGAGGCAGGAATTCCCACTCCTGGGCTGAAAGCAAGAGATGGATTGTCGATTATAAATGGCTCGAACTTACTCACAGCCATGAGCGCTATATTTTTGTACGATGCTAATAACTGGCTAAAACAGGCAGAAATAGCAGCAGCCATGTCTCTTGAGGCATTGAAGGCTAATATGAAGCCGTATACTGCTAAATTACATGAAGCACGTGGTTTTTCTGGTGCTGTTAGAAGTGCTAAAGCAATTCTTAAGTTAATTAAAGGGGGGGATCTAAAAGAGGAGAAGATCAAATGCAAGGTACAGGATGCTTATTCGATGCGTTCTACTCCTCAAGTAATCGGCACTGCCCATGATGCATTGAAGTATGCACGTTCTCAGGTTGAAATAGAGCTAAACGGTGTGGGAGACAATCCTGTTTTTTTCCCAGAGGAAGATACTCAAATTTCTGGTGCCAATTTCCAAGGAACGCCTGTTTCACTTCCTATGGATATGGCAG
Organism: Thermoplasmata archaeon; assembly: GCA_030641605.1. GTDB lineage: Archaea > Thermoplasmatota > E2 > DHVEG-1 > DHVEG-1 > DAOWHD01. The sequence continues at coordinate 3,753 of DAOWHD010000004.1, read as the reverse complement.
GTGTTGCTATCACGATGGTAAGTGTAATGTCTGAAAGACGGTTGAACAGATTGAATAATCCTGCGCTGAGTGTAGGACTTCCTGCATTTTTAACCAAAGGTGCTGGTATGTTTTCTGGACTTATGTTGAGCCAATACACTGCCGACATGCAGATTGTCGAACAGCGCATTCTTTCAGCTCCTGCGTCCATTCAATCGATTCCTGCAGCTGCCGACCAGGAAGATTTTGTTTCAATGGGTATGAATACGGCAATTAAAAACTTCCAGATACTAGATAATGCCTACGGAATTTTGGGTATTGAATTTATGGCTGCTGCTCAGGCTCTTGATTTCCGTGATTATAATTTTGGTAAAGGTGTCACTAAGGCCAAAGAAGTTATAAGAAAACATGTTGAATTTTTAGATGTTGATAGGCCATTGTACCTGGATCATACCAAGATGAAAGAACTCGTTAGATCATGTGAAATTCTAAAAGATGTTGAAAAAGCGGTAGGGAGTCTGGAGTAATATATTTGGTGCGCTATACCATGTTTTCAGCTTGCAGTTCAAATGCAATTATTGGATGTTCTAAGTTAAATTGTGTGATTGTCTTGGGGTGAAGTTCGCCAAAGAACCCAATCTCTTTATTGTCACAAACAACTGATGCACATCTACCATTTACAAAGGCAGGATGATCTTTATCTCTGATGTCGTATTTCTTTCCACTGTCTCTCAGTACAGCATCCACAAGAGATTTACACTCGGTAAAGTTTGCCTTAGCATCCATTTTTACGGCGGCAAGATGCTGCTTGTTTTTAAAACTTTCATCCACTACTATACCAAGTTCAAATATCTGTTGTGGCAGTGAATGATGCCTATTCTCAGTTAGAATCTTTAAAACAGAGGGAATAAGACTCACTCGCAAACATGAATATTCCTCGCCTATTGGATTTTCAATCTGAACTCTTTTTCCTTTTTCTAGACCCATTTTTTCAAATTCATCTCGCTCATTTGAGATTGTAAAAGTGGTAACCTCACTGAAACCTAATCCAATCATTATGTTTCTAAGTCCGTCAAAAAGATCAAAATGAGGTAAAACTCCGCCAAACGTCAATGCTTTTGGAAAATCAATTTCAAATTTATCATAGCCGTAACCAACTGAAACATCCTCAACAAGATCTATGTCGTGCAGGATATCTGCTCGCCATGCAGGTATCTTAACGTCTATTCTGTCTTCGTCCAACTTCTCTGCATCATGGCCCATTTTTTTTAGACAGTCGATGACTTCTTTTTCATTCATTTTCGTTCCAAGGATTTTGTTAGCATAACTTACTGATAATGTTCTTTTAACTGGAGTTAGATCTGGCGAAATGTAGGAATCTCCGTCATATTTGATTGTGGTGCTGTAAATTTTTCCCCCCCTTTCGGCAAGAGCAGTTACAACAATGTTTAATGTGTGATTTATTGCTTTGATATTGGTTCCAGTCACATCGATAAATAGATCTGTTGTAAATGGTGTAACTTCAGTCAAAGATCCGTTAATAATTGGTGGGAACGAAAGTACATTATTGTTTGAATCAACAATCAATGGATATTTATCAAACCCATCCAGCAAATTTGCATAGTCAACTCCCTTTTCATGCCGTTCGAGAATCTCGCTTAAAGTCATAGATTCAACCTTGGCCAAAGGAACAAATTGAACAGAATTGGGATCTACTGCTTTATACATAAAGGGGGGCTGTACAGGCTCAAAGTTATGGACTCCAATGGCAACCTTTCTGCGGTTTCTTCCAATTCCAAAATGAAGTTTCTCTTGCATATCCATTAATGAGGTAATAAGCTCATCAGTCATTGTTATGTTTTTGACAAGGGCACAAGTTACAAATGGCCTTACCTTTCTTACCGAGGGATCAACGTCTATCACAATGTCAGATTTCTCAACATCATATTTTTTCAGGCCCTTTTCAAAATCAAAAAAGGCTCTTGAAGCCCGGGCTATACCTTCTACAGATGCTAGATCGGGTCTGTTTGGAAAGAATTCGATGCTTATCTCATCGTCCTCGACTTTATCAAAATCCGCTCCAATCATTGGTAATCTTTCAATCAGTTCTTCCTTTGATATCTTATATCCAAAAATATTAAGATAGTCATTATAGTCAAATGTTACAACGGGCATACAGAAGGTGAAATATGTTTTTGGTATATTTGGTTTTGGTGGATTTCGCGCTTTTTTTTAATGTAGAAAATCTTTTTCTGTTATGCTATGAGAAAATTATTAAAAAGTCTTCACATTATAAATGAGAGGTAAAGTTGTAGATATTGTGACTAAATTCAAACTGGTAATATTTGACATGGATGGTACTCTCATCAAAGGTAAAACCATATTTATTTTTGCTGAAGAAAAGGGGTTCAAAGAGGATTTATTAAGAATTATAAATAGCAATATACGGCCATATGAAAAAACCATTGAAATAGCAAATTTTCTAGAGGGCATGGATAGCAAAGAGCTTTTGGAAATATTTAGAGACATTCCGTTGCAAGAAGATGTTGAAAAGGTTGTTAAAAAACTTAAAAAAGAAGATATTATAACGGCCATCGCTACAGATAGTTACCAGTTTGTAGCCGATGATCTTAGAAAGAGATTAGGTATCGATTATGCATTTGCCAATACTCTTATAACAGAAAAAGGTATTATAACCGGAGAGGTTGTGCTACATAATACGAATCTTACTGAAGATTTTATTGGACATGAGGTATATTCAATCTGCAAAAGCTGTGTGTTGGAGCAACTTTGTAATGAGTTTGGTATAATTGAAGATGAGGCAATAGCAGTTGGAGATGGCATAGTCGACATTTGCATGCTTGAAAAGGCAGGTTTGGGTATAGCGTTCAATGCACCAGAAATCGTTCAAAAACATGCAGATGTTGTGACCAATAACATGAATGCAATATTGAAGCATATCTAGAGGCGGTATTAATGGATTTGAAGCAGGAGGAAATAACCACACTTCATGAGTTCAATGTGGATAAAAGAAAACTTATAAAAACTGTGAGCGATGCAGTTGCTGACCGTCCTGTTTCTGTTGTTATGCCAATGTTGTATCTGGAAATCAAAGGCGATGCACTAGGCAACATAAAAAAAGGATTAAACAAATGCAAATTTCTAAAAGAAATTATCATTCCACTGGCTGCAAAAAATGAAAAGGAGTTCAGACACGTAAAACGATTTTTTTCAAATTTAGAAATACCTCATCTAGTCATGTGGTGCGATGGGCCGAAGATAGAAAGATTGCTGAATGAGTTAAAATCAGATGGGATAAATCTTTTGAAATATAAGGGAAAAGGAAGGGATGTATGGCTTGCTCTTGGTATAGCCAGTCTCAGGTCCTATGCAATTGCACTTCACGATGCAGATATTATGATATATGATGAACTGATTCCCACGAAACTCATCTATCCAATAGTCGAACCCCAACTTGATTTTAAGTTTAACAAAGGTTACTATGCAAGAGTAAATACAAAAAAAGGCATTATGTATGGTAGAGTCTTCAGACTTTTTCTTCATCCCCTTCTAGAAGCACTCAACAAGGAGACGGGTTCTGAATTAGATTTTGTGAAGTTTTTAAGTTCATTTCGCTATCCTATTTCTGGAGAGTTTGCACTAACTAGCGATTTAGCCCGTGATGTTGATATTCCTGGTAATTGGGGCCTTGAAATTGGAATAATGGCTGAGATGTACAGAAATGTAATCTCAAAAAGAATTTGTCAAACAGAT
>DAOWHD010000075.1 GCA_030641605.1 Thermoplasmata archaeon | reverse complement strand
TGGTATTTCTTCGATCAATTCAGATAATGTTTTGTCTTCCCTTGCCAGGATTTCCAATATTTTTGCAATTGCCATTGCTGAATCGCGACAGTGCTGCATTTCAGGAAAGATAAGCCCACCATTTTCTTCCCCACCAAAAACGGCATTTTTTCCATCATTACACGTGCAACAGTCGGCGATCCAACCCGCGTATGTATTACCTCAGCATTATTTGCTTTCACTACATCATCAAAGCAACTTGATGTTGTTACTGGCGTAACAGTTATTCCACCTTTGTTTTGTTTTGTTATATATTTTGCAGCAAGCGCCAGTGTTTTATCTCCCCATAGATAGGTTCCATTTTCATCAATAAATATTGCCCGATCAGCATCTCCGTCTTGTGCCACACCAAAGTCTGCCCCTACTTCAGTCACTTTATTTATAAGTTCATGCAGATTTTCTGGAACTGGCTCCGAGTTATGTCCTGGAAATGTCCCATCAGGCGTACAATAAAGCTTAGTAACTTTGCATCCTAATTCTTCAAGAAGAATAGGCGTTACTTCGCCTCCTGCCCCATTACCACAATCAAGGACAACATGAAACTGTTTTTTCTTTATCAAATCAACATCGACATTTGCCAGAATTCCATTCATGTAAATATCTGTAGATTCGTCCCAACATGAAAGTTTACCAACATCCTTCCATTCAGCTAGCGAATATTCTTTTCCAAAATAGATTTTTTCTATGGTTTCTTCAGTGTCTTTGGAAAATTCAGTCCCATCTTTAGCAATCCCCTTTATGCCATTAAACTGAGGTGGATTATGAGATGCAGTTATTACAACGCCCGAATCAAAATCTTTCTCCTTTACAGTATATTGTAATGCAGGTGTAGGAACAAGACCAACGTCAACTACATCACATCCTATGGATAGAAATCCTGCGGCAATAGCATTTTTCAACATATGATTTGAAAGTCTTGCATCTGTTCCGATAGCAACATTGGGTTTTGCAATAGTTTTTCTTAGATATGTGCCCCATGCCTTACCAATTCCAAGGGCAAGCTCACAGTTCATATCCTCATTAACTACACCGCGTATGCCATTTGTACCAAATAACTTCGTCATTCTAACGACCCATTATCATTTAGTTCCTTTTACTTCCTCTATGGTTTCTTCAGTTCTTTTCTTAAATTTTTTTGCTAACTGATTTAAAACAGTTTCATCATCTGCTTCGACAGTTAATCGAATTATCGGACTGGTATTTGATGGGCGAATTAGCACCCAACCTTCATCTAGATTGATTCTTATGCCATCCAATGTATTAGTATTTTCAAATTCCGTTTTGAAAACGTTTTTTAACTTGTTTACTACATCAAATTTAATCTGATCGGCACATTCAATTTCTTCCTTTCTTGTTGGGTATGTAGGCACCTCTTTAAGTAATTCTTCAAGAGTTTTTCCAGCATTGTCAAGTATTTCCGCAATTTTTAACGGTACCACCAACGCATCATCAAATGGGAAGTATTCTGGTAGTATCAAGTGCCCAGATGATTCGATTCCGAGAGGCGATTTTTCTTGTTTGGCATGCAACGTTAAAAATGTATGACCAACTTGTATTTGTTTTACGTCGAACCCTAACGGACTTAGTTGCTCTTTTACCGCTTTAGAACACTCAACATTGACAATTATGGTTCCTCTGTTTTTATTCATTCCATACTTGCCCAAAATAATGCCTGTTTCATCTGCCGATAATATTTTTCCAGTGTTGTCGACGATCACCGACCTATCCCCATCCCCATCAAAAGCTACGCCAAAATCACAATCGTTCTTTTTTACAGTGTCAACCAATACAGTCAAATTCTTTGGTTTTGGATCTGAAGGTCGCTTTGAAAATGACGGATCTGGCTCACAGAAAACAGGGACTGTATCTAGTCCAACAGCATCAAATACCTCTGGTGCCGAAAGTGTCATACTAGCCCCTCCACAGTCAAGAGCAACTCTCAGTTTTTTGTTAAACTTAAATTTTGATTGGAAAAAATCTTTGTAGCTTTCTTCGGGATCTACGAAGTTTACAGTTCCCACCTGCTTCCAATCGACTACATCAAACTCACCATCGAGAGTGAAATCTCTTATTTTCATTAATTCTTCTTCAGGCAGGCCAACACCATCTCCGTAGTAAAATTTTATTCCATTCCATTCTGGCGGAAGATGACTGGCTGTAACAAAAGCAATAAGATCTTGTTTTAATTCCCACCCCTTGAATAGCGTCTGTCCAAAAGCAGTTGTCCCTGTATACGTCACATCTACTCCAGTAGCAGATACGCCTGCAATAAATGCATGTACCAATGGATAGCTGGATGTTCGTATGTCGTTTCCCACAACAAGTTGTTTTCCGTTAGCTGTTTTTTTTACATATCTTCCTGCAGCGAGTCCAATTTTGTAAAATATTTCCGGAGAAATATCTTTTTTGTATAAGCCTCTTATGTCATATGCCCTAAAAATATGTTTAGAAATATCCGATTTCATCACTCGGCAATTGATAAACCATTATAAAAATATGATTGCCCTAAAATGAAAAGAAGGGAAAAGTGTTACAGTAAATTTATTCCCCAATCACGTTTCCTATTTGTTTTTTTGGATATCCTTCGGGGATAGGCTGACTCCATACTGCTTTATTATCTAAAACACTGTTCTCATTTAATGTTTCATTGTCACCCAAAACTGTGTTTTTAAGATCTGAAGACATGCCGATTTTACAATTTTCACCAACAACGCAGTTTTGTAAAACAACATCTTTTTCGATCCTTGCATTGTCATAAACAATAACTGAATTTAATTTCGAGTTATTTCCAATATAAACATTATCCCCTATGCAGCAGTCGCTCAACTTTCCATGTATCTCAGGACTTTCTCCCACATAGTTCTCCATTTTTTCCTTTCTCATAAGGAATTTATGTACGTCAATATAGCTGCTGATACGGCCTATATCCCTCCAGTGCCCTTCAAATTTAAAACCAAAAAATCGCCCAGTATCATCGATTATCTGAGGGAATATCTCTTTTTCCATAGATATCAAACGACCTGCTTCGATATAATCTAAAACTTCTGGTTCTAAAAGATAGGCCCCAGCATTAATAAAATTTGATGGAGCATCCTCTGGTTTCGGTTTTTCTACAAAACCAACAATATTCCCATCATCCTCTACATCTGCTACACCAAATTCAGAAACGTTTTCCACAGGCCATAGAGATATAGTAGAAGCCGAGTTATTTTTCTTGTGAAACTTGATCATACTATCAAGATTAAGCGAGCATATTATATCGCTATTTAATACAAAAAAACGTCCGGTTATGTGTTTTTCTGCAAATTTTACCGCCCCACCTGTTCCAAGTGGTTCAGGTTCATCGTTAACAATGATTTCCTTTCCAAAATCATTCTCTTTAAAATAGCGTTCAATCTGATTTTTTCGATAGTTTACAGCAAGTATAACCTTATCTACCTCTTTTGGCAAATAATCTATCAGATAAGATATCATAGGCTTGTTTAATATTGGCAACAACGATTTTGCCCTCGTATAAGTAAGTGGCCTAAGTCGGGTACCAAATCCTCCTGCAAGAATTATTGCTTCCATGTTGCATCTTTCCTAACAAGTATCTCGGGCAGAGCGTTAGAAAGGCTAATAAATCTTTCCAATTAACAAATTCTTTACTTGCTACAGGAGAAATGTGAAGGGGGAAAGACTTATAAATAAATAATGTGGTGTATTTACTGATAAAATGGGAGATGAAGAGACAGAACCCAAAGAAGATATCAGCAAGATGTTTGTTGGCGACAAAGAGTTATTATCCTCTGATGAAGAACTAGCTTTACACATAATGCACAGATTTAATATTGATCGGGATACAATGGAATCTATGCCTGCATTCGAAAAACCTTTGAAGACATTGTGGGAAGAGAAAGAAAAATAACGTCCTGTTATTAGTTTGCATATATTTCAACTTTTTTACGAAATGCATATAAAAGTACGTTAGGTTTAGGAGGATGAGACATGAGAAATATAGAAAGATTATATTCAGATAGAGCAGGAAAAATGAGAAAGTCAGTGATACGGGAGCTGCTTAAAGTTGCTCAGGATCCTGAAATTATATCATTTGCTGGCGGCCTGCCAAATCCAAAATCCTTTCCATTAGAGGAGCTGGAGGGGGTCGTACAATCTGTTTTGAGAGACCATGGGAAGACTGCACTTCAATATGGAACTACACAAGGTCTCAAGGAACTTAGAGAAGCTATTGCAGAAAGAGCATGCAAAGAGGGCATAGAAACAACTGCAGATAACATAGTTATCACTTCTGGATCGCAGCAAGCCTTGGATGCAATTGGTAAGTTATTTTTGAATCCTGGAGATACTGCACTTGTGGGATTGCCTACATATCTGGGAGGAATAAACGCTTTCAGAGCATATGAGAGTAATTTGACAGGCATTCCTCTAGATAAAGATGGGATGAGAGTAGACATTTTAGAGGAAACCATAAAAAAACTACTAAAGGATGATATCATCCCAAAGTTCATCTATGTTGTACCGACTTTCCAGAATCCTGCAGGAGTTATAATGCCAGAATCAAGAAGAAAACAACTTGTTGACATTGCAAATGAATATGATCTGCTTATTGTTGAGGATGACCCATATAGAAAACTTGCCTACGATACCTCCCACGTGAAACCTATAAAAGCTTTTGATGATGAAGGGCATGTTCTCTTTATGTCTACCTTTTCAAAGATTCTTTCACCTGGTTTACGTCTTGCATGGACTATTGCATCTGAAAAATTAACAAGAAAAATGATAATCTGTAAACAGGCATTGGATCTTTGTACAAGCACGTTTACCCAGTTCATCGTAAGAGAATTTATGAGACGTGGTTCTCTAGATTTGCATATCTTGAAAATATGTGAAATGTATAAGCCGAAACGTGACATCATGATTGATGCTATGAAAAGATATTTTCCCGAAGGATATACTTGCAATAAACCTAAAGGCGGAATGTTTGCCTGGGCCACCTTACCTGAAGGAATAGATACTGAAATCATGTTTCTTGATGCCATAAAGAGCAAGGTGGCATACGTCCATGGCAAAGCTTTTCATGTTGATGGTGGCGGTGGCAGGTCAATGAGGCTTAACTTTTCATATTCCTCCAATGATCAAATTGAGGAAGGTATGAAAAGACTCGGAAATGTGATAGAGAGAAAACTTGAAACTTTAACTGTTTAACCGTCCACATGCATACGAATAAAAAAATTATATTTTATGCAGTTATTACGATAGTTTATTTTAGTTCGTTTTCGGGATGCATATTGGAAGATTTAGTGTTTGGCACAAGTTTTTCGTTAAACTCTTGGGAAGTAGGTGATGATGAGGGATTTCCATGCATATCTTTCAATTTTTCCAGCTCTGGTACTGTAACGGCCAAACTTTTTGGACCTGATGAGAATCTGCGTGACTCAGATTTGATTTTCTATGGGAGAAACACTAGCATTCTTTATCTGGCACCATATAGAGAATCTGTTGCAGCAGGCAAATACATCTTAAAAGTTTATGATAAAGATGATAGCAAGATATTTGAAAAATCATTTTCTTTTGATGGCCCTGAACTATTCCTTACCTCTTGTGATCAAAAATGGTGGAAAGGCAAGTCCCTTATTGGCTTGGCATTTACCATACGTAACAGCGGCGATACACCTGCATATCTATATACTGTAGAGGCATCCATAGATTCTAAAACGTATACTGGTCCTGTGTTACCTAGTGTTATTTTACCGAGCAATAGCAACAACATCGATTGTTTTGTTTACAAAGAAGATCCCCCCACAGATTCTGAATTTGCTGCATCATTGAAAGATTCTCTAGGGACCACAATTGGCACAGGCTCTTTCTCCATTGATATAAGTGAAAATGTGCCTGTGAAAGATTTCAAATGGAGATACAAATGGAAGAACCAGCAGTTGAGCATTCCTCATCCAGAGTTTTTATATGATTATTATAGCAGTATCGAAAGAAATTGTAATGAAGATTACGGCCTGTATGTTTTTGATTCCTATGATGATGAATATATTAATCTAATTGCCAACCAACTTTTGGACGAGGCCGATGGAAAGAATGATGTTGATATAATTAATTTCGCTGCATCTTTTATCCAGAATCTTGATTATAAAAAAGACAGCGATACGAATGAATCTTTTGAGTATCCCCGTTATCCCATTGAAACAATAGGCAACAACGGAGGAGACTGCGAAGATCTGGCCATTCTTGCAGCAAGTATTCTAAATGAGATGGAATATAATGTGGCATTGCTCAGATTTTCAGATCATATGGCAGTTGGTGTAAGTCTTAATGACGATATTTCAGGTTATGAACATTACATTGATAATTATTACTTCCTAGAAACAACGGCAAAAAACAGAAAACTTGGCTTTATACCCACAGAATACAGAGATGGTGAAAATCTAACAGTATATCCAATTTCATCTAGGCCTCTACTTACTCACAAATGGGAAAACGGTACAATAACTATTTTAAAGGAGACATATCTGGGTGATTTAGTAAAAGCAACGTTATTTGTAGAAAACCTTGGTAGTGCAACTGCTAAAGATTTTTTTGTTACAGCTGGTTTCTACACACAAAGCGATTTAGAAATTAACGTTGAAACAGAGACCATTCCATCTTTAAAATCTGGTATGAAAGAGAAAATCACCATACTGATAGACATCCCACAAAACGTAGAAACGTGGTTTAAAACTAAAGTGTATCTAGACGGCGAAATTGTTGATGAAAAGGAATCAGCATCTTCCTTTCCATAATTATTTCAATGTGCCAAAATAAAAGATTGTGAACATATGAAAACTGAAATTTTAGAAATAAATGGAACTAAGTATCCTATAAAAATTCATTATGAAACGAGGAGCAACTCCCGCGTATCGATTAGAAGAACAACGATCAATATACGAATACCATCATTTCTGGAAGACAAAGAAAAGAATAATCAACTGAAAAAGATGAAAAACTGGGCAAAAAGCAAAATAATTGAAAATCCTGAAAAGTTTAGGCCCAAGCAACAAAAGGAATACAAGGATGGAGACATAGTAGAAATTAATGATGAGGAGTTTATTCTTAGGATAGAATTTAAAGACAAAAAGAGTAGCTCTGCAAGATTAACAGGAAACACTATTAAACTTTCCATATCTGATAATCTTTCAAAGGAAGAGCAGAATGCTCACATTTCATCACTTATGAGTAGATGCATCGCTCAT
>DAOWHD010000060.1 GCA_030641605.1 Thermoplasmata archaeon | reverse complement strand
GAAAAGACTATGAATCTAATGGAAAAGAACAATGCTTTAGAATTCGTAGTAAAAAGAAGAGCAAATAAAAAGCAAATAAAACAAGCCGTCGAAAAAATGTTTGAAGTTGAAGTAAAAAACGTAAACACCAAGATTACAAAAAAGGGCAAACATGCCATCATAACGTTTACACCTGAGTTTAATGCTGAAGACATTGGCATGAGAATTGGAATATTCTAGAGGTAAAAAAATATGGGTAAAAAATTAATACAACAACGCCGAGGAAGAACAAAAGGAAGATACAGTGCTCCAACGCACAGATCTAGAGGGAAAATCAAATATCTCCCAGGGAAAATCAAAAGAGCAGGCATTGTTGAAGACATAATCCATGATCCAGGGCACACAGCCCCCTTGGCAAGTATAAGATTAAAAGATAACAAAAAAATATTAGCCCTAGCTCCCGAAGGTATCAAGGTTGGAGATGAAATAAAATATTTAGATAATAAAGGCAAGATAAAAATTGGTAATGTACTGCCAGTTGGCAAAATTGATGAAGGTTTTCCGATTCATAATATTGAATTATCACCAGGAGATGGTGGTAAACTCGTACGTGCTAGTGGAAATCACGCAACAGTAGTGTCACATAGTTCTGGAAAAACAGTAATACGACTTCCATCGGGTAAGTTCAAAACAATACAATCTTCATGCAGGGCCACAATGGGCGTGCTGGCAGGAGGAGGTAGAAAAGACAAACCTTTCCTTAAAGCAGGGAAAAAATACCACGCCTTTAGAACAAGGGGAAAGCAATATCCTGTTGTTAGAGGAGTTGCAATGAATGCTGTTGCCCATCCTCACGGTGGCGGGGGTCACCAACATGTCGGCAAACCATATACTGTGAAACGTGGCGCATCACCTGGTAGAAAGGTCGGGAGTATAGCTGCAAGAAGAACTGGGAGGAAGTAGATAACATGGCAAAGAAAACCAGTTTTAAAAGTTCAGCAAGGAGCAGAAAGAAACTCAGAAGGAAAAAAATAGAGGTACGTAAAAAGGAATTTATGTACCGTGGCTTATCTATTGAAGAATTGCAAAAACTTTCGATTGAGGAATTATTGCCATTACTTCCCTCAAGAATACGTAGGTCATTAAGGAGAGGTTTAACCAAGAGGCAAGACAAATTGCTTCATGATATTGAAAAAGGAGAAAAAGGAGATACCATAAGGACGCATCTCAGAGATATGGTAATACTGCCCAGCTTTGTAAACCACATAGTAGACGTATATAACGGTAATGAATTTCAGCGAATAAATATACAACCCGATATGGTAGGGCATTATCTCGGCGAATTTGCATTAACACGTAAGAAAGTAAAACATACTGGTCCAGGAGTAGGTGCTACTAGATCTTCTAAATTTATGCCTTTGAAGTGATGAAAAATGCAAAGATATTCAACTGATGTAGATCCAGATAAAACCGCAAAAGCATATGGATATGAGCTACACTGCTCTCCAAAAGATTCCATGAATCTAGCTTATGCTATAAAAGGAATGAAAACTGAAAATGCAAAGAAATTCCTTAAAGAAATAATAGAAATGAAACGGCCTCTTCCAGCAACATTCCATAAACAAAAATTGGCACATCAAAAGGGAATAGGGCCCGGAAGCTATCCGCAAAAGGCAGCTAGGTACATGTTGAAAACCTTAGAGAATGCAGGAAACAACGCAGAGTATAAAGGATTCGACGTGGAAAACATGAAAATAGCCCACATATCAACATACAGAGGCAGAATCATCAAAGGTACCATGCCCAGAGCGCAAGGACGAGCTACTGACAAGAATAAAAAAACGACCGATATTGAAATAATCCTTGAAGAGGTAGAGTAATGGCAGGCGAACGTAAATTCACAAGGGAAAGTACAAACAGAATACTTATCAAGGAATTCTTAATCAAACAGATAGAAGGTGCCGGATTCGGTGGAATGAATATTCAGAGGACCCCAATGGGAACGAGGATAAACATAACAGTGGAGCGACCGGGCATGGTCATAGGTAAAGGCGGGAGTAAAATAAAGGAAATAACCAGACAAATCAAAGACAAATTTAACGTGGACAACCCCCAGATAGAAATTCAAGAAGCAGGACGCCAGGCTCCATTGAATGCACAGATAATGGCAGAAAAGCTTGCCGAGGCACTTGAAAGAGGATGGCATTTTAGACGTGCAGGACATTCGACGGTTAGAAGGATTATGAGTGCAGGTGCAAAAGGCTGCCAGATAGTAATAGCAGGAAAACTCACCGGCTCGAGACACAGAACTGAAAAATTTACAGAGGGGCATATCAAATACTGTGGTGAAATTGCGAAGGAAGTTATGGATAGGGGATTTGCCGTATCGAAACTTAAGGCAGGAGTATTGGGCGTTAAAGTTGGAATCATGAAGCCTGATGCTAAATTACCTGAAGAGGTTGCACTAATACTACCTAAAGTGGAAGAAGCAAAAGATGAAACCGTAGAGATGAAGAAATCAGAGATAAAAAAGGAAAAAACAAAGACTGGCATCAAAAAACTTACAGACATACCGGGTATCGGCCCATCTATCGTCAAAAAATTCAAAAAAGCCGGTATTACATCATTAGAGGAACTAGACGAAATGGATGCCAAAGAGCTTTCATCAATAGATGGTATTGGTAGCAAAACAGCCGAGAATATTATAAAGGAATTAGGAAAGTTGCTTGAAGAGGTAGCATAAATGGGTCTTAAAGCTAAAGAGATTAGAAAATTCACTTCTGAAGAAAGACGTGAAAAACTCGAAGAATTAAAAAGAGAACTTATGCATGAAAAAGGAGTTGCTGCAATGGGCGGATCACCTCCATCTCCGGGTAAAATCAGGCAGTTGCGGACATCCGTTGCAAGGATGCTTACCATCATGCATGAGGAAGGAGAGCGATAAATGAGTGACATATGTCCAAAATGTGGCCTTCCTAAAGAGCTTTGCGTTTGCGAAGATATAGCACGAGAACAACAGAGAATTGATATAACGGTTGACAAAAGACGATATGGAAAAATGATGACCATCGTCGATGGCATTAACTCCAGCGATTTAGACATAGATTCACTAATAACAAAACTTAAGAAAAAATGTGCCAGCGGTGGCACAATAAAGGACGGCAAGATAGAGCTTCAAGGAGATCATAGAACAAAAGTAAAAGAAACCTTGGAAGAAATGGGTTTCATGGTTGAAGTATCATAAAGGGATGAAAGATTCCGGCCAAATTGATACAACCAGAAATCTCCAAGAGATGAAATCATGAGCGAAAGAACATTAGCAAAGGAAGAGTTAATCGGGCTGCCCGTAACAGTCAATCAATGTAAGGATCCCAACTGGATAAATAAGACAGGGATAATAATAGACGAAACAAAAAATACCTTCCTAATTAGACTAAACAATAAAAGTAAAAGAATCGCAAAGAACATTGCAAAATTTGAATTTGAACAAAATGGAATGAAAATACGATTAAACGGTTCAAAAATTGTATACAAACCTGAAGACAGGATAAAGAAAGCGAGGTAAAAAGCCAATGGTAGAAAAAAATGAAGCAAGAAACATAGGGTTAAATGTAAAGCCCCCTACAAAAAGCTGTAACGATAACAATTGCCCATTTCACGGTAGTTTGCCTGTTAGAGGGCAAGTGATAACAGGAATAGTATCATCCATTAAAATGCAAAACTCCATCCTTGTAAAAAGAGAGTATACACATCTTGTTCCAAAGTATGAAAGATATGAAAAAAGAACGTCATCGTATGCTGCACATTGCCCCCCTTGTATAGAAGCAAAGATTGGAGATAAGGTAAAAATAGCAGAATGCAGACCTCTTAGTAAAACAATATCGTTTGTAACTATAGAAAAATTGTGAAGGAGAATAACATATGAAAGGTATTGCTGGTAGAGTGATGAGAGGATTACCCGCTGGAGCTCGACTTGATTGCATTGACAACACAGGTGCAAAAATAGTGGAAATAGTCGCTACTCCAAAACTGAAGGGAACGCATCGACGTTATCCAAAAGCAGGAGTAGGCGACATGGTAATAATTAGTGTCAAGAAAGGCGCAGCAGATATGAGACGACAACTCTTGAGAGCTGTGATAGTGCGGCAAAGACGACCATTTAGAAGATCGGATGGGACTATGGTTCAGTTTGAAGATAACGCAGCAGTGATAGTAACAGAAACTGGAGAAACAAAGGGATCTATGATAAAGGGACCTGTTGCATTGGAGGCAGCAGAACGCTGGCCAAGAATAGCTGCAGCTGCATCAATAATAGTATGAGTGGATTAAAAATGAAATCAATAAAATCTAGAAAACAGAGAAAGGCATATTTCAATGCTCCTCTTCACAAACGGAGGAAGTGGATGTCTTCCCACTTAGAAGAAAATCTACTGTTGAAATATGATCTTAGACGGGTACCAGTGGTCAAAGGAGATACAGTTAGAGCGATGAGGGGTAGCTTCAAAGGTCATGAAGGCAAGGTTTCACATGTCAACGTGAGAAGGAGACAGGTAGAAGTTGAAGGTTTGGTAATGACTAAAGCAGATGGTAAAAAGATTGCGAAACCAATTCATGCAAGCAACTTACTCATTACAAAATTAAATTTAACAGATAGATGGCGAAGGGAAAAGCTAGAAAGAGACCTCTCTGAAGATGTGAAAAAGGACATAGAAAGGGAAGCCGAGGAGCAAATCAGCGAAGCAGAGGAAGAACAAGAAAAAGTGGAGGAAGTGGAAAAGGCGAAGGAAAAAGCTCCAACCGAAGAAACGGAAAAACCAGCTGAAAAAATTGAAGAAGTCGAAGAGGAAACGGAAAAGCCAAAAACTGAATTGGAACAAAAAACAGGTGAAAGGAAGGGCGAGACGGAAACGAAATCAAAGAAGATAGAAGAAGGAAAAACCGAGGAAAAATCTTCTGACAAAGCAAAGAAGGAGGAAAAACTCGAAACAGAGAAAACTAAAGAAAAACCAGCTGAAAAATCCAAGCCGAAGGGAACCGAAGATAAAAAAACAACTGCAAAAAAGAAAAACGTGAAAAAAACTCCTGCGAAAACCGTAAAAAGGAAGGAGGAGAAAGATAAATGAGCAAACATCTAAAAAGATTAAACGCACCGAAATCGCTGAGATTGCATAGAAAGGAAAGGAAATGGACAGTGAAGCCATCGCCGGGCCCGCACCCTATACAGAGTGCAATACCCCTGGGCTTAGTAGCTAGGGATTATCTTAACCTATGTGATACTCTAAGAGAGGCAAAGAGAGTCATTGCCAATGGAGATATTTTGGTTGACATGGTTAAGAGAAAAGACTACAAATTTTCTTGTGGATTCATGGATGTAATATCTATTCCAAAGTTGAAGAAACAATACAGAATTTTGTTTGACCAAACAGGTAAGCTAACATTTGTTCCGATTTCCCCAGAGGAAACCGAGTGGAAACTATGCCGCATAGAAGGAAAAACAATTGTAAAAGGAAAACAGACACAACTTAATCTGCATGACGGTAAAAACAAGCTTGTAAAGAAAGACGAATATAAAACAGGAGATGTTTTGAAACTATCCCTTAAAGATAAAAAAATCAGTGATGTATATCCACTAGCTAAAGGAAGCATATCAATGATTATTGGAGGGAACCACATCGGTCAGATGGCCGATATTCAAGAGCTAGAAATTATTCCATCATCTAAATCCAATATTGCAAAAATGAAAGGAACAAATGAATTTTCGACTCATCAAGAATATGTATTTCCCATTGGGAAAACTAAACCCGTGATTTCATTACCAGGGGTGATGATACAATGACCAAGGGAAATAAAATCTCTTCTGAGAAGGGAAACCCCATCAAACCAAGAATTGAAAAAGTCACAATTAACATAGGAGTAGGCGAAGCAGGTGAAAGGCTAAAAAAAGCCGAAAGTGTATTAAAAAACATTACGGAGCACGCTCCAGTCCAAACACTTTCTAAAATAACCAGCAAAGAATGGGGTCTTAGAAAAAGAATGCCAATAGGATGTAAGGTTACCTTGCGTAAAAAAGATGCTGATAATTTCATAGTCGAGGCGTTAAAAACGAGAGAGAACAAAATTGCCGATTATGCCTTTGATAATGAGGGAAATTTATCATTTGGCATGCCAGATCACACATTATTCAAGGATCAAAAATATGATCCAAACATTGGGATATTTGGAATGGATGTATGTGTAACAATGGAAAAACCAGGATACCGCATAAAACATCGGCGCATACAACGCAGAAAAATACCGCACAGGCACAAAGTGAGCAAGGAAGAAACCATGACATTTTTTTCTGATAAGTTTAACGTGGAGGTCATGGAATGAAGATAAAAGAGAAAAAGAAGATTTACGGTAGAATCAAAGGATGCGAAAGATGCGGAAGGAAAAGAGGGCTAATACGAGCATATGGCCTACACATGTGCCGACAGTGTTTCCGTGAAAAAGCAGAAGAGTTGGGTTTTAAAAAGTATTCATAGGAGGCTGAAATCAACATGTTAAATGATCCATTAGCAAATGCATTATCTCTCATAAAAAACGCTGAGATTAAAGGAAAAGGCATGTGCCTTATACAGCCATCTTCAAAACTAATAGGTGGCGTTCTAAATCTATTGAAGGAAAAAGGATACATCAGCGAATTTGAATACATAGAGGATGAAAAAGCAGGTATTTTTCAGGTGAAACTAACAGGAAACATCAACAACTGTGGCGTTATAAAGCCAAGATATCCTATAAAAAGAGAAGATTTAGATAAGTGGGAATCGCGATATCTTCCCGGCCAAGATTTTGGTTTATTGATATTAACAACAACGCAGGGCATTATATCTCAGAACGAGGCAAAGAAAAACGGAATCGGTGGGAAAGTATTGGCTTATGTTTATTAGGATTAATGGGTGACGGACTATGGCAAAGATATTTGATATAAAAAAGGAGATAACAATTCCCAATGGTGTAGAAGTTGTACTTGACAACGGTACAATAACAGTAAAAGGGGAGAAAGGTTCCCTATCTAGAATTTTTTCCCATCCAAAGATAGATATAAAAGTTAAAGGTGGGGTCATTGAAATACATTGCAAAAACCCTAGAAAAAAACAGAAAGCATTGACGGGCACCTTTGTCGCACATATCAACAACATGATTAAAGGAGTTACTGAGGAATTTGAATATAAGATGAAAACTGTGTTCTCTCATTTTCCTATAAAGACGTCTGTCGAGGGAAACGAATTTGTCATTCAAAATTTCCTTGGTGAACGAGCACCTCGTAAGGCAAAAATCCTTGATGACGTCACTGTAGAGGCTAAGGGGGACGATATAACTATTAGAGGTATCGATAAAGAAAAGGTGGGGCAGACCACTGCAAACATTGAAAGGGCGACGATAGTAAGAAATCGAGATATACGTGTGTTCCAAGATGGAGTCTATCGGACCAGCAAAGGAGACAAATAAAATGGCAAAGAAAGACGTTGTTGATGAATTTACATTACTTAATGGAGTTGGCGAGTCAAAAGCTGAACTCCTCTATGACAGCGGTTTTGATTCATTAGATAAATTAAAAAAAGCTTCCATTGAAGATTTAACGAAAGTTAAAGGCATTAGTGACAAGTTTGCAAAGGATATTAAGGACCAACTAAAGAGAGAAACGAAACCTACTTCAGAGAAAAAGCAAGCAGAACCAGAGGAAGCAGTTGAAAAGAAAACTACAGCAGCAAAAGCGAAGAAGAAAGAACCTAAAGAAGGGAAACCAACTGAAGAAATAAAAGACGAGAAACCTGGACCCGTAGAAGAGCCATCCAAAGAAGAAGAGAAATACAAGGTAAAGAAAAAACCGAATCTTAGTAAATATCAAAGAGAAAGACTATCGATAAGAAAACAGATAAAAGGGAGAACTCCAAAATTTCTCAGAGAGGAATGGTTCAGATACAAAAGAATACCAAGAAACTGGAGAAGGCCAGACGGTATAACATCAAAGATGCGGATTAACTTAAAATATAGGCCCAGTAAAGTGAGGGTTGGTTTTAGAGGACCCAGAGAGGTACGTGGATTACACCCTTCTGGCTTTGAAGAGGTTGCCATATATAATGTCCATGATCTCGAGAATATTAATCCTAAGACACAAGCTGCGCGAATAGGCCGCACAGTTGGAACGAAAAAACGCATTGACATCGAAAAGAAAGCTGAAGAGTTAGACATAAGAATACTTAATATGTGAGGAGAAAACATGACTGATTTAAGGAATCAACGAAGGATGGCAGCATCAATACTTAAATGTGGTGTAAACAGAGTATGGATGGACCATGACAGAACCGATGAGATTGCCAAGGCCGTTACCAAGGATGATATCAGAGTTTTAATTAGAGGCGAGGCTGTAAAAAGCCGACAGGTGAAAGGCATATCACGTGGACGGAAAAAATTCAATGCGAAACAGAAGGAGAAAGGGCGAAGGCGCGGTCAGGGATCAAGGAAAGGGGCAAAGTATGCACGTTCTCCTAAGAAGAAACAGTGGATTCGTACCATACGGCCTCTTCGGGCGTTTCTACGCTCTCTTAGAGATGATGGAAAGGTTAGCAAAAGTGATTATCGCAAATATTATCGAAAGGCAAAGGGTGGTGAATTTAGAAGTAAACATCATCTTCATTCTCATCTTATTTCTGATGGTGTCTTAAAAGAGGAGGGCAAACAATGAAACAAGGACCACGATATTATACTAAACCAAGAAGACGACGTGAAGGTAAAACAGACTATAGAAAGAGACTCAGCCTGTTAAGATCTAGAAAGACAAGGATAGTAGTGAGAAATTCTCTGAAAAATATCTGTGTACAGTTTGTTGAATATGATGAAGTTGGAGATAAAATTCTTGCTTCAGCTACTTCAAAAGAGCTTATCAAAAACTACCAATGGGATTATTCAACATCTACAACTCCTGCAGCATATCTAACAGGTTTATTGGCTGCAAAGAGAGCTAAAGACAGTGGCATAAGTGAAGGAGTACTGGATATAGGACGGCGACGTCCAGTTAAAGGCTCTAAAGTTTTTGCTGCACTTAAAGGGACATTAGATGCAGGTATCGAATGCCCACATAACGCTGAGAAATTACCGGATGAGGATAGACTTCTAGGGAAACATCTTGATGAAAAAATCACGACCAAGGTGGCTGATATCAAAAGTAAGATTATTGGAGGCAAATAATGGTAAATAGGAGACGGCAACAACGCGGACGTAAACCGGCACGAAAAAGAGAGAGACGACCGGTGGAGTGGGATCCAAAGACAAAACTAGGGAGAATGGTGAAAGGTGGGAAGATTACTACCATGGACGATGCTCTAAAAACGGGTTTACCTCTCAGAGAGCCAGAAATTGTAGATATCCTGCTGCCAGAAACAGATGATGAAGTCATAGATGTCAATATGGTTCAACGTATGACTGACTCTGGCCGACGAGTGAAATTTCTTATTACTGTAGCCGTAGGAAACAATGACGGATATGTTGGACTTGGCCAAGCAAAGGGAAAAGAAGTTGGTTCAAGTATACGAAAGGCCATAGAGAATGCAAAAGTAAATGTGATAGAGATTAGGAGAGGATGTGGGTCATGGGAATGTGGCTGTGGGAAACCCCATACCGTACCATTTGCCATAACAGGGAAAAGCGGATCTGTTGAAATAACATTTAAACCCGCCCCACAAGGAATTGGCCTTGCAACCGGAGATGTGGCCAAAAAGATACTTAGACTAGCCGGAATAAAAGATTGCTGGTCATTCACAAATGGAAAAACAAAAACTACAGTAAACTATGCAAAGGCTGTTTTTGATGCGTTGCAAAAAAATACACAAATGAGAGTTATGAAAAGTGAGATCGCGAATATTGGTATGCTATCTGGAAGCGTAGGTCCCACTACTCCAGAGGAAGCACAAATAAAGCCTTCAGAGGAGGCAGAATAACATGGTTTTTGCAGTAGTGAGAGTTAGAGGAACAGTAAACATAAAGCCAGACATTAAACGTACTTTGCAATTGCTCCAATTAACTAGAATCAACCATTGTGTACTGGTAAAAGAAAATGCAAATATGAAAGGTATGCTACAAGTAGCAAAAGACTATGTTACTTGGGGCGAAGTAGACAAAGACAATCTGTCGAAACTTATACGTGCAAGGGGCAAACTAGCAGGAGACAAAGAAATAACTGAAGAGTATATCAAATCTGCTACATCCCACAGCAACATAGAAAAACTCTCCCAAGAAATTATAGACAACAAATTCAAATATAAGGACATTCCAGACGTTAAACCAATCTTTCGACTTAACCCCCCTAAAAGAGGATACGAGGGCATCAAAAGATCATTTGCTAATAAAGGAGCATTAGGATATCGGGGGAAAGAGATAAACAAGTTAATTGGCAGAATGATATAAAAAGATTTGAATATTTCAAAAGATTTTTATATTGAATCTGTCTTGCTAAATCCCAGAGGGAAAAAAGATATGGAAGAAGTGTTGTATGGCATAGAAATACACAAAGGCGAGGGAAAATATCTAGGGAAACTATTTTCAGATGCCGATGGTGTTAAAGAATTTAGAAATGATCACTTGGATCATCTGCTGAGAGATATGACTATAGACATGCAACTTGCTCTTGAAGAGTTTTCAAACCGCTCCAGTGAGTTCACTGAATCCCACGGAGTTTGAAAAAGAAGCTAAGGGTAATCTTTTTAAATGTTTCTGGTATTTGGTGCTTCTACTAAATCCAGATATGGAGGATAAATTTGAAATACACTCGATTCGAAAAGGCACGTATAATTGGTGCTAGGGCATTACAAATATCCATGGGGGCACCCTCATTAATTAAAATACCAAAAGACGTTATTTTCCCCATTGATATAGCCATGCTTGAATTCAAGGAAGATGCAATACCAATTACAGTTAAAAGAGCCGAGGGACAAGTATAGTTTAAGGAGAAAATCATATGACTATAACCAAAGATCAACAGGAAGAAGACGTTAAAAAAGATGAAGGGATGATGGCATCCGAAGAGATATATATGACTTCTGGCGTCCATATCGGAACAAGACAGAAAACGGCAGATATGAAGAAGTACATATACAAGGTTAGAAACGATGGATTATACATCATTGATGTAAACGAAACTGATAAGAAAATAAATATTGCTGCGAAGTTTCTTGCCAAATATAATCCTGATAATGTTTTGGTCGTGTCTGTACGCCAGTATGGACAAAAACCCATCAGAAAGTTGTCCGAATATACGGGAATAAAAGTCTTGGATGGACGTTTCAGACCAGGCACGCTAACAAATCCCAGTGCCAAAGGATTCCTCGAACCTGAACTGATAATTGTAACTGATCCGCTTGCTGATGCACAGGCATTACATGAAGCAAAAAACATTGGCATTCCAGTTGTAGGATTATGTGATACCAACAACGAACTGAAATACCTTGATATAGTGATACCAACAAACAACAAGGGAAGACGTGCATTAGCCCTTGTATATTGGCTTTTAGCCAGAGCCATAATGAAAGAGCAAGGCAAGATAAAATCCTATGATGATTTTAAACCTACAGTAGAAGACTTTGAAGCCGAACTTTAAATAGTTTTTTGAATTGTCTAAATATTAAACCTGAAGGGAGACACCTTGCAATTTAAAGTAAATGATAAAATCATACTAATTGGTACCGCACATATTTCTAAGGATAGTGTAAAAGAAGTAAAGGAATCTATTGAAAAATATAAGCCAGATGTTGTTGCAGTTGAACTTTGCAAAAGGCGATATGAAGGTATAACTAAAAAAGATAAATGGGAAAACACACCGGTCACCTCACTTTTAAAATCAAATAACGCGTATTTCATGCTGGCACAAACATTTTTGTCATCCATTCAAAGAAAGTTGGGCAAGGACCAAGGCGTCGAACCTGGTTCTGAGATGATTGCAGCAATGGATGAGGCAAAGAAGCATAACATAGATGTTGCACTCGTAGATAGAGACATATCGGTGACTCTAAAAAGAGCCTGGAAAAAAATGGGCATTAGAGAAAAATTTCGATTGACATGGGAATTCCTAAAGGCAATTTTGGGATATGATGAAGAAGAGATGGAAGAGCTTGATCTAAAAGAAATCATGGATCAAGATGTAATCTCTGCTATGATGGAGGAATTCGGCAAGATCGCACCAAGTGTAGCTACTGTACTCATTCATGAGAGAGATGAATATATAGCCAAAAAAATTCTTGATGAAAGTAAGAAGGGGAAGGTTGTAGCTGTAGTAGGTGCAGGTCACATTCAAGGTATCAAAAAACACTTGGAAAAGAAAGAATTGAATGTCGATTTAAAGGAACTGGAATATGTCCCCAGTAAACGTTTCAGCGTATTGAAAACTATTGGCTATGCTATACCTGTTGTTTTTGCAGCATTAATCGTTTATGCATTTTACTTTAAAGGTTTGGATCTAGCACTAGAGATGTTCATTTATTGGTTTTTAATCAATGGTACTTTCTCAGCAATCGGAACTGCAATTGCTAGAGGACATCCTCTCTCCATAGCAACCGCCTTTCTAGCCGCTCCCATTACCTCATTAAACCCTGCAATAGCTGCTGGATGGGTTGCAGGGTATGTAGAAGCAAAATTGAGAACGCCCGTTATAAAAGATTTTAAGGGACTAAGTAAAATTGATAGCTTGCGTGATTTCTGGAACAACAGAGTGATTAGACTACTGATGGTTGTGGCACTGGCAAATGTAGGTAGCATGATAGGAACCATCGTTGCTTTCCCATACATTACAAGTCTTTTGACGGGTTGATGATTTTTTTCAAAACATTCATAAAGATGATACCAGTTAATCGAGAAAGTAATATGGCTGAAGAGAGGAAAATCCACACATCATTTCATGACATATCTCCTAGGGAATATATGTACTTCCCAAAGGGAACTATTGAAATGGGGAAACCAGGTCAATTCAGCCGAACAGAAATCATCCATTTGCTCATATCGATAGGAGTGCTGACAATAGCATTTTCATTTGCTCTTACAGAGAATAACCTGATCAATGGTCTTTTAGGAGAATTTAAATTTAATAAACTGCCATTTGGTATGATGTTGTCGTTTTTAGGTGTTGTAACTGCGTTTTTTGTTCATGAACTCTCTCACAAATTTATTGCTCAGAAGTATGGACTTTGGTCCGAATTCAGAATGTATCCTCGGGGCTTAGGCTTGGCACTATTGCTTGGAGTTTGTACCCCCTTTGTCTTTGCAGCCCCTGGAGCAGTCATGTTTAGAGGAAAGGTAAGAGATTTTGAAATGGGACAGATAGCAGTTGCAGGCCCTCTGGCCAACATAGTAATTGCTGCGATAACACTTCCGCTCTACCTTTTTGTTTTCTATGAAACACCAATATTGGGTCAAATCATAGGGTTTGTTTGTCTAATCAATTCAGTATTGGCAACCTTTAATTTGCTACCGCTTGGCCCCCTTGACGGTATTAAAATAATAAGATGGGATGTTAATGTTTGGATCATATCTCTTATAACTGCAATTACTCTAATGATGATCATATTCATTCGTTTCACTGTGTCTTCTTAACCCAACTGACTTTATTTACTAAATTTCTTTCTCTGTTTTTCCTGTTTGCGCTTTATTTCAAATAAAGTTTTGACTGATAAATTAAAGTTGGGGAAAACAATCTTAGTGATCCCTCCAATCATTTTTTCACTTACGTTTTTTGAAACCCTCTATCAAGCCGTCTTATCTTTTGCAGGATGACCCTTCCGCCGTTTATACCGCCGCAAGACAAAAATACAAGCTATCAAAATGACAACGATAGTACAAAGTAAAAATGCATTAAGAGATGAAAGATAAATACCTTTTGTAATCACTGTGATACTCCCAATGTGGACAAAGGAATTATTTAAGGAGGTTGTTGTATAAATTTCAATCGTGTGCGGAGTGCCAAAATCTACTATGGATTCAGGGGTTAAAATACTCGCATCGATTTTTTTAGTTTTACCTGGTTGAATAACAGCGGCTTGTTGATGTACCAACACTCTTAAAGTATCTGTTGAAGTTATCGTGTTGAAATAAAAAACGTTTTTATAATAACCTCTATTGGTCACATCAAATGAAAATGTTTCCACGGATTTAGGTGAAATAGTAATCGTTTTATCCAAATTCGAGGCGGAAACATATGAGGTCGGGAATACTTTCAATGGGAGGTAAATCATCGAATACCCGTATATGCCACCCAATGCGTCAATGCGAGTGCAGTTTATTACGATCGTTACTGCATAATCTACCTCCGCATCATCCACTTTTGCATAAAGAGTGAAGTTATGGTTAAAACCAGTAGTACTATGACGTATTGTATTTGGTTCAATTTTGACATGCCATCCATCTGTTTTTTCCGCAATGATGGAGGCATTTAGTTCAAATGATGTATATCCTAAATAGCGCTCAATAGGTTGAGGAAGAGAAGGCAAAATCTTCCACAATACAAAAGAATACCCTCTCTTAAAATGTTGTAAGATAATGTGTAATAAATTATCACTTTCTAAATCTAGTTCAAAATTAAATTCATCTTTTATAGATGTCCAGTTTATTCCACATCGATCCTCTAAACGGAATTTTACAGCAGTCCAATTATTAACCATTATAGTTGGGATGTCTCCCATAACATAAGCGTTCACTTCAGCTGCATCGTGTTCCTGGTCACCCATACATTGTGGCACAAGTAAGATTAAAAGGAGAAACAGGCAAAACAAAAATCGATGGATCTTCATTTTTCCCAACCACCTCTCTTTTTATACATGAATATAAAAATGATAGCGGCAATAAATATGATACTCATATTAAAACCCGGGGTTGAAAAACCATACGTGTTCAAGGTTAAAGTAACGGGATAAGGTCCATAGGTTTGATTTGTAGAAAATGGGGCCAACGTAATAAAAAAATCTATAGTAATGTCATGGCATGTATCATGCCAACCCGCCTCCAGATTTGTAAAAATCGAGTATACAACTTCTGCTGTTTCTCCGGGATATATAGTAAAATTTGCTGGGTTAATTGTTCCAATGTTATTTTTTGAGTTATCGGAGAGTTTCGGAAAAACTCGTATCTTTTTGTTGGCAG
>DAOWHD010000026.1 GCA_030641605.1 Thermoplasmata archaeon | reverse complement strand
GTACGTACTATAGACCTAACGGTAGCATTTACTCCCGCACAATCCCTTGTCAAAACTGCTATTTTTTTATTCAGCATGGAAATCATCACACGGTTCATCATGTTCCATAGGACGAGCATGCTCAGCATGTGTTGGTTCAAGACAAATTTCACGAGGCATCTTTTTCATTTTCTTACCGCAACATTTAGACATCTGCTCATCCTCTTCAATTGTAGCTGTCCGTTTACATGTTAAACATTCATATTCTTCTTTTTTCATAATTTTTATTATGCAATTGTGATTTCTTTACAAAGATAAACATCTTGAATAGCATTAAGAAGTTTTATACCCTCATCCATAGGCCTCTGAAACGCTTTTCTACCGACCTATGTTTCATCAAATCTTTTTGGTTTTTTATCTCTGGTTAAAAGTACAACTCTTGAAGCTTCCTTTTCCATGGATGAATCATATCCCATCTTTTTAGATAGATTCAAACCAAACTCTCTAACACTATCATGTGTTGGCATATTAGACATTTGCATCCTTTTCCTCGAATTGCCTACATACATATAGCCTTTTGGCTCAATGAACATGGGAGATGCAATACGATCTAACTTTGCATACTGTGGAATAAATTTTTCATCCATATTCATTCCCTGTATAAGAGTATGCCTTATCACAGTTCTTGTATCAAGTGATGGTAGAATTTCCAATGTTTTTTTGATTCTTTCCCAGCCATTTGATATCAAGGGCGAACAGATTTTTTTATAAAGTTCTTTATTTGGTGCAACAATTGAAACATAAAGCTGCTTTGGAAGTGTATCCATATTTTCCAATGCCTCAGGATTTGTACCATTTGTTACAAGGAATGTAGTCATATTTTTCTTGTGGCACTCTTCAAAAAATTCACTCAGCCTTGGATAAAGAGTTGGTTCACCAGAAAGGGAACATGCAACCATGTTTGGATCATTTGCTTCTCTCCATTTTTTTTGATCGCATTTTTCATTACCCTTAAATCCAGTGATGAGTTTTCTTTGTGCTTCAATTGCACCTTCTAAAATAAATTTTGGTTCATCTATTTTTTTAAACTCTTTTTCTGTGAACCCTTGATATCTCCAACAAAAAAGACACATATGCGTACACTGATTTACTGATGGCGTCATCTGCAGGCAACGATGTGATTCTATCCCATAAAAAGTTTGTTTATAACATACTTCGCCGCGTAGAAGACTTTGTTTCATCCAATGACAGAGCTTCACTGCTGAATGATCCCCAACTACAGCATATTTCTGTTTCTGCAATATCCTTTTCAATTCTTCTTTCATAGCACATCAAGATTCAAAATTAAACTGTCTTTTGCATCACATTTTCCAAAGATAGGATTCCAGATTTCAGGATATACAAAGGGACTTTTAAGCTTTCTCATTTTGCCCTCTGATTATGCCCCTCTAGAGAGAAAATTAAAAAAACAAGATACCAGTTTATACGGTCGGTGATGCAAAAGAAGTGGGAAATGCTTAAGATGCGACGGGAGATGCCTTTGAAACAGTGAAAGTATTACAAATTTTATCTATAATGTTTGAAATTCTGAGAATTAAAAGAGTATTCATCTAAATGATTGACAAAGTAGTAGAAATAACATTGAATCTTACGTAATAGCAACATGAGTATTGGTATTTCCTCTGCAGATATCTCAACAACTATATTTACAAAGAGCTGTATTCAATCCCATAGTACGATCTAGGACAGGACCGTAACAAAAGGGGAAGATAGTATGGACTCAATAAGTAGAGAAATGGCAAAATTTGCACTTGGTTTGAAGTACGAACAGATACCAGCAGATGCCTTAAAGGAGGCGAAAAGATTTATGTTGGACAGTATAGGATGCGCACTGGCAGCCATAGGTCACAAAGACATGCAACAAGCATACGAATTCGTCCAGTTGCTTGGAGGAAACGAGCACGCTACGATAATAGGTCATGGCACCAAAACAAACCTTGGCAATTCTGCGCTGATGAACTCTCTGCTCATACGAGCAATAGACTACAATGACATCTACTGGAAGCAGGACCCATCCCATCCCTCTGATATAATACCCGCTGCATTGTCTCCTGCAGAGTACAAAGGATTGTCTGGCCAAGACCTCTTGGTTGGAATAGTAGTAGCATATGAACTCGAAATGCGCCTATGCCTTTCAGGCCACCCCGGCATAAGAGAGATAGGCTGGCATCATGCTTCACTGACACAGCTGGTTAGCCCACTGGTCGCTGCACGAATGCTTGGACTCACTGAGGATCAGGCCGTAGCAGCTACTGGCATAAGCGGCTCAAGTCACTTCACTCTAGGCGGAGTCGTTGCAGGGTTCCTTACTAACATGAAGAACACGGCAGACCCAATGGCAGTCGAAGCCGGTGTAAGGGCCTGCATGCTTGCCAGCACTGGATATTCTGGCCCCGCGGAAGTATACGAGGGAAAAGAGGGTTTGTTCCACGTCATCAACACCGTCAAATGGGACACCGATGCGATGCTGAGCGGGCTAGGCAGGGAATTTTTGATAACCAACTGCGGATACAAAGCGTTTCCAACTGAAGCGCTTACACACCAGCCAATCACTGCCACCCTAGAAATACGAAACAATAACAACATAGACCCAAAAGACGTGAGAGAGATACTGGTCAAGACCACCACTAGGGGAACAGATATACTCTCCGATAAATCTAAGTACAAACCAACTACCAAAGAAACGGCGGACCATTCCCTCCCCTACTGCATAGCCGTTGCCGTGGTCAAGGGAAATGTACTTCCATCGGACTTCGAGGAAGAGGCATTGAAAGATCCACTGGTTTGGGAAACACTGCCCAAGATAAAGGTTGAAGCCGACCCTGAAATAGATGCCTTATTCCCCAAGATCAAGAGGACAAGGGTTACAATAACCTTAAACAATGGCCAGATCTTCACCAAACAAGAGGATCACGCCAAAGGCCGTGCTGAAAACCCACTCAGTGATAAAGAACTCATTGCCAAGTTTAAGGCCAATGCTCATCTCCAGCTATCTGAAGAGCGTATGGAGAAGGTCATCGATGCCACGATGAACCTGGAGAATTGGGATGTTAGGGAATACATGAAACTCCTTGTGAGTGATAAATGAGTGCTATCCACGTAATCTTACCATCTGAGCAAGTGAAGCTTCAAGCTCCCCTCATATCCAAAGGTTGGAAAATCGGGGTTTTATAACACTATTGAAAAGGAGGCTTAATTAGGTGATTGATAAAGCAGTAGAAATAATAAAAAATTCAGACAGAGTAACAGGATTTACTGGTGCAGGTATTTCTGTGGAGAGCGGAATCCCTCCATTTCGTGGAGAGAACGGATTGTTAGAGAGGAAATGGATTGAACTTTATTGCAAAGGGGATTGGGAGAGCTGCATTCGTTATCATCTGCAGGAGAGGGGTCAATCTTACCCTAATTGGATGCTCCCAGATGGAACCATTGGCGAAAAACTATGTAGGAAGAGAGTATAGCATGAAAAAAATAGGATTGATTGTGAATCCCATAGCAGGAATGGGCGGAAGTGTTGGGCTGAAGGGAACAGATGGGGAGATATACAAAAAGGCATTAAGGCTAGGGGCTAAGGCTGTGACACCCAAGAGGACGAAAGAACTTCTGTCTTATATCAAGAGCAGAAAGGAGATTAGCCTGGTTGTTGCACCTGGTAAAATGGGAGAGACATATGTTAGAAAGTTTGATATCGCTTTCAAATTAATTGGTCAGACGCCTAAAGAAACTTCGGCAGAGGATACTAAAAGAATTATAGGAAAAATGTTGAACGGCGGCATCGAACTTTTGGTATTTGTTGGTGGCGATGGTACTGCAAGGGATGTCTATGATGCAGTTGATTCTAAGATTCCAGTTGTAGCTGTGCCATCTGGTGTTAAGATTTTCAGCTCAGTATTTGCAGTTAGTGCAAGGGCTGCAGCAGAGATGGTCGATGCTTTTATCGAGGGTACAGACTTAACAGAGGAGGAAGTGCTTGATATAGATGAAAACGCCTTTAGGAATAACAGACTGGCCTCGAAGCTATATGGCTATCTCATAGTTCCTAATGTCAAGAAACTCTTGCAAGCAGGTAAAGAAGCTTCAAGTATAGACAAATCGTCTGTAGATAGTAAAAATGAGATAGCAAGATATATCGTTAAACATATGGATAAAGAGACTCTATATCTGCTTGGTCCAGGAACAACTTTGAAGGCTATCGCTAATGATATGGGACTTCCTAAGACACTTCTCGGTGTTGACGCAATTTATGACAATAGGTTGGTTGGAATAGATCTAAACGAAAAGGGTATTCTGAAGCTTTTAAAGAAATATAAAAGTAAAAAGATAATGGTAACCCCTATTGGCGGAAATGGTTTTATTTTTGGCCGCGGAAGTAAACAATTTACTCCAGAAGTAATACGAATTATTGGTAGAGAGAATATAATACTCGTTGGTACCTATGGTAAGATAAGCAAATTGGAATGCCTTAGGGTTGATACCGGCAATTTCGAGATAGACAAACTCCTCTCAGGTTACATAAGAGTTGTAGTAGGCGAAAAAGAGGAAATGGTGATGGAGGTAAGATGTTGAATGAAATTAAGTTGAATATGAATGAGATGCCATATCCTCCTCCAAAGGAGATTATTGAAGCGGCCCAAAAAGGATTATCAAACTTGAATCGATATACCAATCCAAAAGAATTAGAGTTGCTACGTGAATTTCTTGCCGATTATTCAGATGTCTCCAAAAGGCATATCATTTTAAGCACTGGCTCGGACTTTCTGTTAAGAGAAATAATTCATGTGTTTTCTAAAGGGAGAAGAGTCATTATGGTAAATCCGTCTTTTTTTCCTACTGTTCAATGTGCGAAAGAGTTTGCAACAAAATTGATTAAAATTCAGCTTAGGCCATCAGAGTTCAATTTGGATGCTGACATTATAACTAACGAGACAAATGAACCCAGCCTAGTGATAGTCGATAATCCTAATAATCCAACAGGCAAAATTCTTATAGATAGAGAGATGGCTGAAGCCATTCTTGAAAACAAAGATGTGTTACTTGTAGTAGATGAAGCATATTATGAATTTTCTGGAGCAACCTTTGCTGATATGGTGGAAAAACATCCAAATCTTTCGGTTGTGAGAACACTGGATAAAGCTTTTGGTTTGGCAGGTGCTCGAATTGGGTATCTCATTGCAGGGGAAAATTTCTTGGATGCATTTTCCACATTTTTTACATTTCTACCTCAATCTAGTCTATATGCAGCGATAGAGGCAATGAGAGATCCTAGTTATATCAAAAAGAATATTGAGCTTACCATTAAGGAAAGAGAACGAGTAAGCAAGGAATTAGAAAAAATAGGGTTTCAAGTGTACCCCAGTACCACCAATTTTCTGCTCATAAAAACAAACATACCTGACATAGCAAGAGAACTTAAGGATAGAGAAATACTGGTATTTGATATTTCAAACCAATGGCTACCAGGTTATATCAGAGTATCCATAGGCACACCAAAGGAGAACAATATTTTTTTATCAAATATCAAAGAGATTCATAAGGTACACGCTTGGAGAGGACACAAACCGTGAAAGCTTATGTTGGAAACAAAATATATAGAGTATTTTAAAAAAACCATCTATATCTATTTTCACCATCTTCTTCTACCTCCACCACCACCTCCTCCATCTCTAGGCCCTCTGCCAGGACCTCTTCCTTTACCTGCCCTCCGGTCCCTTCATCAATTCGTAGATTTTATCAGCAGAACCTACATAGATCTGAAGAACCTGCTTGATCTTACCGTTAACACGTTGGTTTTTAATAAGGTAGAGATATTTGTGTCCGTTAATTGTCTTAATTTTAAAATGCACAAAACATGTATTAAACCCTACATATATATAATTTTCTAATGCAGTATGACCTAGCTGCATAGATGTAAATTGGCATAATGTTGATTTGATTTTAATTAATAATACTTAGACCCTACAACATTTTAATGTAATCTCTCCTGTTAACCGCGAGTAGATATGACATTTCTTATAAAGTCAGGTCCAAAACTTTTTATTGCTTTATAAAAAGAGGTTGCTATGCTCACCTTATCTGTTATATTTACTTTTTTGTCAACCATTTACATTTTCCCTTCCTTTTATCCCAGAAATAGCATTTATATTCAATACATCCACAGGGTCCCCCAATGAATAGCAACCATAACGCATTTAGTTGTTACGAAACACCTCTAATACATTATATTTCTTTTTCTTGGTAATTTTCTCATATAGAATTTGTTTTCCTTGTATTTTATTTCAACAAGTTTTTTTTCCTCAATTAATTTTTTAATTACATCCCAATTAGAATCAGCTTTTTTTAAAAACTCTATTATAGCTTCTTCTTTCATTGGATGAACCGAAGTAATGCTAAGTAAGTCTTCTTCAGCATTTCCCGCATATGCAAAAGCATTTCCCTCATAGCCAATGAGATATTCTACATCAATGCCTCTTTCTTTGAAAATTTGATATGCACCGTTAATCTTATCTTCAGTTGCAGGTTTTACCCATTTTTCTGCAGGGGGCCTCGTTGGAATGGAGACATAGCTTTTCTTAATATTTAAATTGGAGATGAAATCAGCGATATTTTCTAATTCTGCACCATCATCATTAATATCTTGAATGAGCATGGTTTCCGTAACTAAATAACCACTAAAAGAATCTGAGAAATCTAATATTCCTTTCAATAGTTTTTGAAGCTTTAACGATCCATGGGGTCTATTGATTTTATGCCAAATATTTTGACTTATGGCATCAATTTTTACAGAAACCCAGTCTGCCTTGGATAAGTCATCTCTTACCTCTTTATCCCATATTAAAGAGGAGTTTGTAATAATGGCAATTTTAATTCCCAAAGGCCTAAGCAGTTCTATTTCTTCACCAAGATTAATATCTAATGTAGGCTCTCCATCAGGAACAAAGGTAAGATAATCGATAGGTTCTTTTCTTTCTTGGGATTCTTTGACTTTATTCCCTACAGCATGCATTATTTCTTCAGGTTTGTAGAACTTCTCCCTGTTAACCTGTATATTATTGGTTCTTCCAAGCTGACAGTAGATACAGGAATACGAGCAGATTTTTGGAGGGATGTTATTTATCCCCAAACTTTGCCCTAAACGTCTAGATGGAACAGGACCAAAAGCAATCAATTTCCCTTCATTTACCATTTTTATATCTCCTTTAAATTAGTCTGTTTTATTGCTTTGATTATAACAAAACTCCCTTTGCCATAGCCATCTTCTACGGGATCTATTCTGCCAGTTCGACTGGAAAAGACTGTTTGTCTAATAACAACATTTTCAAAATTTGTTTTTCTTAAAAAATCTATAACCTCCTTTACTGAATAAAAAGTAGCATCTTTATAGAACTTGCTTTTCTCCCTCTTTAACTGATACCGTTTACCAAACTCACTTTCTTTATCTACAAAGCCAACAATAATAAAACCATCAGTTTTCAAAACTCGGTAAGCTTCTTTAAACGATTTTACCAAATCATCTACAAAACAAATTGTTGTAACCATAAGAACAAAATCAAATGTTTTATCGTTAAAAGGCAGGTGTTCTGCTACTGCTTCATAAACTTGTATC
>DAOWHD010000039.1 GCA_030641605.1 Thermoplasmata archaeon | reverse complement strand
TTTTACAAGTGATGTATTGACTGAACCGATTGAGGCAACAGGCCCAATTAAAGCAAGATTGTATGTCTCTTCAGATTGCCCAGACACTGATTTCACTGTAAAACTTTCAGATGTTTATCCAGACGGGCGCTCGATGCTTATTACAGATGGCATACTTCGAATGAGAAACCGCAACGGGTTTGATCATTGGGAATTTATGGAATCTGGAGAAATCTATGAAATAGAGGTTAGTCTCTGGAGCACATCATACATCTGGAATACAGGCCACAGGGTGAGAGTTGCCATTTCATCATCCAACTATCCAAGATTTTTGAGCAATCCGAATACTGCAGATCCAATAACAAAGAATACTACCTACAACATTGCTCATAACACGCTTCATTTAGATAGCGATCATCCATCATGTTTGATTCTGCCTTGGGTAGAACAGAGTAATAGTTACTCGGATTCATTTACGATGGATGGGTTAAAAGATAGCTCAATTAAAAATTCAATATACATGCGAATCATGGAGAGAATAGCAGAGATTTTTCCGACTTTAAAATAACTATTTTCTCCAATGTACTTTTGTGTGTCAGTGACATTTGCTAGAATGGTGGCTATATTCCACTACATTCTGAAATTTCTTTCCATGCTTGATAGCCCAGTTTTTCTGTTTCATTGCTCTTATCTTTAAAAATGACGTTACACACTTCACAAAGGAGGGGTGAAATGAAGGAAAAACGGAGGAAAATCAATGAAAAATTGAAAGTCATGTAATCTTAATTCACTAACACGCGAATTTCTTCCCTCATTTCACCAACTTACAATGAAGAGATGCATTTTCTAAATTTAAATGTTTCTAAAAAGTACATTTTTCATGTCAACTGTTAATTATACGTCTACTTTTTTAGAATCTAATTATATATTACGATTGAATAAACGACACGCCTTAAATCATTCACAAAGGAAAGTCACTGGCATCCTCTGGTTTATTCCTTTCTTTCTGGTTTTATTGCTATTATGTTGCTTATCCTTAAACATCCTGGCCCTTGCCAAGAATCGACTGTTATAAAACCATCTTCGTAGTCTATATCCTCAAGTATGCCCGTGACTACACTTGCCCTGTCTGCACTTGGTTCCCTAGTAACGATTTTGCAGTACTTTCCTTTCAACCTTTCCATATATCTTCTTTCCATTTTCTTCACCATTTTCGTGTGTGATGTTCTCAATTGACACTATATTAACCTTCTCCGTTGGAAAGGCAAAATGTAAAAGAGAATAAACTGCAAGAATCACAAATTGGCATTTTCGCTCATTCGGCACTTACATGTTGATAAAACCTATTTCTTTGCTACGAGGTGGCAATAAATACTGCTTACGTCGGCAGGGCATAGATGTTCCCATTTGCTCCTATAAACACAGCTTCACCGTCTAAAACAGGATCTGAAATAATTGCTGTGGTGCGATAGTTAATTCTATCATCAATGGTATCGCCAGGTGAGAAATTCCATTGAATGTCGCCTGTGTTTTTATTCAGCATGTACAGCCTTCCATCATCAGATCCAAAAATCACATTTGCTTCATTAACAACAGGTGATGAATGTATACCCGATTTGCAGGTCAAAAACCAATTCAAAGCACCATCGTTCTGGTACAAGGCATAAAAGTTATTGTCATTTGATCCAACAAAAACTAGACCATCTGAGACAACTGGGGTTGTCTCTACGCCCCAGCCTGTTTCATATCTCCACTTGAGAGTACCATCATTGGCATTAACGGCATATATATAAGTGTCCCAAGAACCAAAATAAACGGTCCCGTTATCGACATAAGGTCTGGAGGTGATTAGACCATCGGTTTCAAAAATCCATTCTATATCACCAGTCTCGATATTTATTGCATAACAATCTTTGCCTGAACCAACAAACAGGGAGTTATCCCATGGTTGAGAGATATAGACTTCGCCGAGCAACTCACGGCTCCATTGTTCAATGCCAGATTCTACGTCATAAGCATATACGGTTCCGTCTTCGTTACCAACAAATATGTTGCCATCTACTGTAACTGGGCATGATACAACTTTACCAATCTGTTTTTCTCCTTGTGTCATCCAGCCTAAATCCAACATTTTTAATCCTTCAGAGGTTCCGACAAAGAGTTTGTTTTCATAAATTGCTGGAGTGGTTGGTTTGTCTCCAATTATTTTACTCCACAATATAGATCCATCATTGGTATCTAAAGCATATATTTCGCCTGATGATATTGTTGAAAATAGGGTATCATCTACAATTATGCCTAATGAATAGAAATCATTGGAGTCACTACCTGTTTGATATGTCCACAGGATGTTTGGCTGATTTTCGAGTTCCTGTGGCTGGTTGATTGTTTCATAGCCTTCCTTATCTGGAAGCCCATAAAGTCTAACCCAACCAACTGGTTTAATCTTCTCCTTTTGTATACTTGACTGGTCGAGATTTTCCAATTCCAATATCTTTCCCATAGGATTGCCAGAAAACACCCACATCCCTCGGTTTTCTACGAGTTTTGAACTGGTGATTTTACAATCTGGCGAATACCTACCAATAGGGTCAGTGGCCATAATTTCTTTGACCACATCAACATCAATTTCTCCATAATATTGTTCACCAAGTTCTTGGAATTTTATGTCTCTTTCTGCTGGTCGATATAATGGAGTGTGATATTGGTATCCCTCGATGCCAAGAACCACGTGATAGATAAGTGTTTTTGCAAGGAGTCTAAGATCTATTTTTTCTAGCCTCACGCCAGTGTCCATTGGATTATTGGCGGACCATTGAAATCCATTAAACGTCCGGTCGACAATAGCATCATGATATAAACCAAGTTCATAGCGTGCAATCTCACCGGTTTTTGTGTCGCCGATTAGCCAGATGGCATTCATTACGCCATCATTTTCATGTTTGAGGTAATAGATAACATCATCAATGCTTTCTGCATATTGAACGGCAGTCCGTGCACGAACTGCAAGGGGCAGGCCATGCTCAGACCAAATACCTTGAGGAAGCGTTGTTTCTATGAACACGATTCCAGCATCGTTTTGATAAAAATCATGATTGCTCCAAATATATCCTGGTGCACATGTCATCATAAATCGATTGCCTTGTGTCGGAGTGACATCTAAAACTACATTCCATCGAATGGCTATGTAATTAGACCACCAGAATGCTCCAGAACCATCGCTGCTACTCCACATGGAATTTGAGATAATGATCTGATCGTCGGTAGTTGCGTTTCCTGTTGCTATGAATGAACTACAATGGTGGTGCATTGGTTGATTGTTAAATTCATTGATAAACTGATCGGCAGAAAGTGTTGCATAGGATGAGATCTCTGGTTTCAAGCTATTAAATAAGGTCAGCAATGGGTGAAATCCCTTTCGAATTTTACGACCCGTAAGTTTTGACATTATTTCATACATTTGATTTGACGTTAGAACGTCTTCATATGATACAGGATCACCATGAATCGTGCCTCCATTGCTTGTTACACCTGCTGCGATTCCTTTGATTTCTTCGCGATACTCCGTTGGGTATTCGTCCCAGTACATTCGAACGGCCTGAGATTTACAGAATTCCCACCATATTTTTGATATTTTTTCATATTTTTGTTGAGAAAATAGACCATTGAGCGGTTTGAGATAAGGATGATTATGGATTATGTTGCTCCAACGAGTCATCATATCAATGATTTCGTCAGATAGTAGATATCCGTGCTGGTACCCTCTTTCATAGGCATCCCCTTCAATATGTGCATAAACCCATCCTTTGATGTTGTATCTATATCCATCTCCATATTGATTTAATGAGGAAGTTTCGATATGTTGAGTAATGCTCTCTGCTAGATTTTTTTCTTCTCCAGAGATGTTTGGCAAAAAAAAGATACTTGAAATTAAGAGTACCACTACAGAGAAACATATAAACTTATTCATATCAGTCCATTTATATATGTGAAAGTTATTATATAAATGTTTTACTCCTCGCAATTGTTCATTCTCCTTTTTACTTTTATTATGGTTCATGTAGTTTGTTGTGTGAATTCCATTCTTCAAGCAGTATGTACTAAATCCTTATATCTTATAAAGTACTTGCTTGATTGGAGGGTAGCTATGCCAGAAGACGTCGAAAACATGAGAGAATATCGGGAGAAAATGAACAATATAATTTTACAAAACGCAGACAAAAACATTAAACGGTTTTTCACACAAGACAGCAGAGTTTATGAGCCTGGTAAATTGGACAAAAAGACAAAGGAGCTAATGGGTCTAGTTGCTTCTACCGTTCTGAGATGCAACGACTGTATTTTTTATCATTTGGATCAATGTTATAAAGAAAATGTTACTGATGAAGAACTATATGAGACATTAAATATTGCACTTATTGTTGGAGGGTCAATAACCATTCCACGTA
Organism: Thermoplasmata archaeon; assembly: GCA_030641605.1. Classification (GTDB taxonomy): domain Archaea; phylum Thermoplasmatota; class E2; order DHVEG-1; family DHVEG-1; genus DAOWHD01. Next base: position 5,283 of record DAOWHD010000039.1, on the reverse strand, counting down.
TCCGCAATATTTTTGAAATGTGGGAGCAAATCAAAAAATTCTAGATTATTTTTTCTTTAGATAAAAAACGTATCTTGTAGGAATTCTTTTTTTCTTTCCAGTCCAATAACCGCAATTGGAACATCTAAATTCTATAGTTACTTCACCGCCCCAAATTGTGAGGTTTTTCACTCTTCCCAGGACACTTCCGCATACTGGACATTTCGATAGAATCTTTTTTGGATCTCCTTCCCTTGAATGAATTTCAAGTTTTACAAAATCACTTTTTATGGCGATATTGCGAAGCCTTTTTCCACTCACACCAAATCTTTTCTTTTTCGTATTCAGTTTATCAGTAACCAATTTTCTTAATCTGTTTTGCGATTGTACTGTACGAAAATTCTTAAAAATCTCCCTCAAAGCAGTTTGAATCTGTTTATCAGAAGGAATATGGTAAGTCATAGCAATACAGAATCTAAGTTTGATTACTTAAAATCTTTTAATAAGGTATAGTTTTAATCAAATCTGTCCTGGTTACAATCCCCATAACCTTGTCGTTTTCCATTAAAGGCAAAAATCCAACGTTGTTTTCTATCATAATTTTTGCCGCATCTGAGACAGTTATATCTGCATCAGCCCAAACAACCGATGTTTTCATTGTATCATTGACCAGTAACTCCTCTAGCCTGTGTTTCTGTTTTCCCAGTGGAAAAGATCTTTTTAGCTTGGCTAATGCAAAAACTACCTCATTATCGGAAATCACACCAATAAGCGTTCCGTTGTTTATAACTGGCAGTCGTGCAACCTTTTCATCGATCATTCTTCTTCGAGCATGAATAACCCTGTCTTCTGGAGAAACCGAATGTATATTTTCATGCATTATTTCCTTTACTTTCTTTTCACTCTCTACCAAATGAAGCAAATCTGCCTTTGTAACAACCCCTACTAGCTTACCATCTTCTACGACATTTAGCATTGTAGGGCCAGGCTCACCAACGGTCTTAAGGATTGTCTTCACTTCTGTATCTGGAGATATAATCTCGATATTTTTATCTGTGACTGAGGATGCATGCAGTCTTGCTGCGGGCACACCTCGGCTTCTTATTGACCCAAGTTTGGTCGCTATTTTGTTGTCGGTTATAACACCAATTAGTTTTTTTTCTTCGACAACGGGTACTTTAGTAATCTCATGCTTCTTCATCAGTTTTAGAACATATTTTAAATCAACATCTTTGTCTACAAAAATAACATCTTCAGTCATTACGTCCTTTACTTTCATTCTTTATCATCCCCTTTACCTATGTAAAAATAACGTTATCACTCATATTCCAATGCGTCTATGCAGTCCTCACATAGTAAACGTCCATCAACATCCTTCAAATTGGCGGAGAGCGTACCACAATCTTCACATTTACCAGAAAAAACCTGTCTCCTCATATAGGCTTCGTCTCTCTTACTTATGTCGTACCACTCCCGAGATATTTCGTGCAATATAGGAGATATCCTTGAGATGTCCTTATTGGTTATTATGCCAATCAATTCACCCTTCTCCACAACAGGCAATCGTCTAACATTGCACTTCCCCATTGTTTTCATAGCTTCTTCAAGTGATGCATATGGATCAATTATCAATATGGGGGAACTCATAATATTTTCAACGGCCACCTCACTGGCTTTTAGATTTTCAGCAACAACCTTTTTTATTATGTCACTCTCAGTGATGATTCCTAATGGTTTATCACTTACAACTATACAATTCCCAATGCCTTTTTCTTTCATTAAAATTGCAACTTCCTCAACTGAAGTTTTTGGTTTAACTGTTACTGGGTTAACCCTCATCGCCTCTCTAACAAGAACGTTGCCTTTACTCATTTTAATACCTCCCTTCTATTGGGAACATATGTGGGCATTTGTCACAGGCATTAAAACCTTTCGCCGTATTTTAACCTTTGTTATATTGCCGCGAATCAATGCGACGTTTGATGTAAGGTTAATTGGTTGTTACCTAATAAAAATTACGATTAATGCGGTATCAAAACACATTTTAGTAGGTAAATACATACTCTAATCATATGGTGAGTTTTACTGTTAAAGGTACTCCTGCAGCAAAAGCGCGTCCAAGATTTACATCGATGAATGGAAAAGTGAGGGCGTATACGCCAAAAAAATCTGCTACATATGAAAATCTCGTAAAACTCGAAGCGCAAAAGCACATAACAAAGCCGATTGATGGTCCAGTTGGCCTATATATCCACTTTTATCTACCACGACCCAAACGACTGGTATGGAAAACAAAACAGATGCCATCGATATATACTGACAAACGTCCAGACATTGATAATCTTGCAAAATCAGTTATTGATGGTCTTAATGATATTGCATTCCGAGATGATGGTCAAATAGCAATGTTGCATATCCAAAAGAGGTATTGTGAAGGTAACAGTCAATCAAGAGCATCAATCAAAATAGAGCAATTAGAGGAATAAGACAAGGTTTAGATTTCATACGTTTTCTTATAACGTATACAAGTTCCACACTGCACATATATAGATAATCTAATTCGAAACGTTTTAGAACTGCATTGCATTATTGCTTCTTCGATTACCATGAAAAAGATGATTATTGCATACGATGGCTCTGACGCATCCAAAAAGGCAGTGAAAGTATGTTTAAAATGTTCAAATAATGATGACGAAATAGTTCTTCTCACTGTTATACCTGCGGAGTTAGCATCATCATCCTTCACAAAGATGTTGTTGCCTACAATTGATCTAAGCTCTATGGTGCAGTCAGGTAGCTTCAAGGAAAAAGCTATGGAGTCTTTGTCTAAAGTTGCAGAAGGAATTGAGTCTAATGTTGAAAAAGTGGATGTTGCTGTAGAATCTGGCGATCCAGCAGATGAAATTCTTTTATCGGCAAAGAAACATGGGGCAGATATCATAGTTTTAGGATACAAAGGATATGGAAAAGAGGGGCGGTTTTTACTCGGTAGCGTTACTGATAAGGTAGTTCGCTACGCAGGAGTTTCAGTTTTAGTGGTAAGATAAAATATTTCGTGATATTAATGCATCCTTCGGATGAAATACGGGGAGTTAAAGGTAATATACTTTCTAATAAGAAAATAGTTCTTGGAATTACTGGCAGCATTGCATCTGTTGAATGTGTTCGATTATCTAGGGATCTGGTTAGGTATGGTGCTGAGGTTTTCCCAGTTATGACCTCTGCCGCTACAAAAATTATTCATCCTGATTCGCTCGAATTTGCAACCGGGCATAAACCCATTCTTGAATTGACTGGGGAAACAGAACATGTTTCCTTATGTGGCATGGTAAAGGAACCTGCAGATTTACTTCTTATTTCTCCATGCACGGCCAATACTATTTCCAAGATAGCACATGGTATTGATGATACGCCTGTTACGACTTTTGCCACTACGGCCGTCGGTTCAGGAATACCAATCTTGATTGTTCCTGCAATGCACCTCTCTATGTATAATCACAAGGTAGTTCAGGGCAATATTGAAATATGCAAAAAAATCGGCATTAAATTTGTTGAACCATACATTAAGGGAAACAAAGCCAAAATGGCAGATATTGGTGAAATTGTTGCACGTTCGATTAGAGAAACTGGTAAACGAGACATGGTAAAGAAAAACGTTCTCGTAATAGGTGGTTCTACGGCAGAGTCAATTGATGATGTTAGAATAATTTCCAATCGCAGTTCTGGTAAAACGGCGGTGTGGCTTGTGAAGAATGCTTTTGTTAGAGGTGCAGAAGTTGAGTTCTGGTATGGCTGCAGTAGGGAGCCTGTGCCAGGCTACATAAACACGGTGAAATTTGAGTCTGTTGAAAATTTAATGGAACTGTTGGAAACAAAGGATCTAAACGAATTTGATGTTATCATTATCTGTGCTGCGATTTCAGATTACATACCTAAAAAAAGAGAAGGTAAAATCCCGTCAGGAGAAAAGAAACTTGTTTTGGAAATGTCACCAGCACCAAAAATTATCGAAAAGTTGAGAGAGAAAGCACCGAATTCAAAAATCGTTGGTTTTAAACTTGAAGAAAAACAAGATGGACTAACAGATAGGGCATATGAGCTTCTTAAGAAAAATAAACTTGATTTTGTAGTGGCAAATACGATTTCTGGTCTTGAAGGTGAGGAAAACAAAGTGTGGATAGTAGATAAAAAGGGAAACAGTATCCAAAAAGAAGGAAGCAAGAAGATTCTAGCTGGTCATATTTTGGATATAGCAAAATAAGAGTGAACTAAATGAGAGCTGTTGCATTTGCACCTGGACATATATCAGGATTTTTTGAACCTGTTTATAACGAAGATATGGCAAAAACAGGTTCTCGCGGTGCAGGTATAAATGTTTCTTTAGGGGCAGTATCTGAAGTTACTGTCAAAGATTCCAAAGATCAGGTTTTTGAAATTTATATAAACAATAAAAAATCCGATTCTTTGGTAGTACGTCTTGCTCTGAAAAATTTAATCGGAGAAAAACCGGTACACGTTATTGTGAACACCCACCTAGAGTTACCAGTAAGTCAGGGTTTTGGCATGAGTGCTGCAAGTGCTGTCAGTGCGACTTATGCTCTTGCAAAAATCAGCAATGCTTCTTATGCTGATGCATTGAAAGCATCGCATTTTGCAGAAGTTCAACTTAAAACTGGTCTAGGAGATGTGCTTGCGTGTTGTTTTGGAGGTATTGAGATACGTAGACAACCAGGCATTCCGCCTTGGGGAATTATTGAACACATTCCTGGAAAATATGATTTGGTGTTGTGTGTTGTTGATAAAAAAATGGATACAAGAAAAATTCTTTCAGATTCTGATAAGATGAAAGATGTAATTAGTTGCGGCAGGGATTGTACTAGGAAGTTGTTAGAATCTCCAACTGTCGGAAACCTTTTTTCATTATCTCAGGTTTTTACTAAAAAGACAAATCTTGTTACGAAGCAAGTAGTTGAGGCAATTGATGCTGCCAGTGAATTTGGTATGGCAAGTATGTGTATGTTAGGCAATTCTGTTTTTGCTATGGGTGAAACAGACAAGCTTTGTGAGAGACTTAAATCGTTCGGCAGGGTCTTTGCTTGTACCATTGATGAGCATGGTGCACGAATTGTGAGTGATTAAAACAGAATATTTTTAGATACAAGACCCTGCCATTTAAAATTCTATATCTCGTCCATTTCTCCAGTTGCTAGATCTATTAGATGTTTCTCTCCATCCTCTGGGCCTTTTGCAAAAAGAATATCGCCCGGATCAATCTTTGTGTTCTTGTTCGGCCCGTAAAGCCAC
>DAOWHD010000067.1 GCA_030641605.1 Thermoplasmata archaeon | reverse complement strand
GATTAACCATGTTTTTCCCCCATCAACATCGGAATTGCCTCTTACATTGTCCGTTAAATAACAATCTCCTGATCCATCAAAATCGTCTGGAGGATCACCACGACCGTCGTTCACGGGGTTACCTCGATTCCATGATCCATCTGTGAGGGACAGATCATTTTCCACAGTCCAACCTTGGTCAGTTCCAAAATCATCATCAAACACAGTGACAAATTCTCCTGAAACCTGAGAGTTGAATCCTTTTCCAATATATCCAGTAGAGGTTTCTCCAGAGCCAAGTGCCCCTCCAGGACTTTGCCCAGTACTGTCCAGCATCCCATCAACATAAATGTTGCATTTATTGGTGAAGGAATCATAGGTTGATGCTACATAGTGCCATATGCTATCATTTACGTAGGAATTTCCAGTTATTTCTGTGATACATGCATTTGATGTTGTTGCCCATCTTACGACCCCGTTTGAAATAGATAGCTCAAAATATCTACTTTTGTTGAAACTTGCAATGGTTGCAGATTCATTATTTGTTTTAATCCAACCTTCTATAGTAATTTCATCAATATAATCACTATCGAAACAATAAGGTAGAGAGATGTAATCATCTCCATCGAAATAGTAGGATCCACCGACAACTCCATTACTGCCCCATGTTGAACCAAGAACAGCGCCATTGTATTCATTACCTGAATAATCCTTTGCAGTTACTAGACTATTGTTATCAAAAGGCATTAAAATGTTTGTTATCGGATTTCCGCCAACCATCCAGTTATATATGTATGTTGTGGCATTAATTGTTGAATTAATTGGTTCGCCATTTTTCGTTTTGTTGAAGCATATAAGATCCTCATCTGTCGTATTGGTCAAAAGGCTTGAGATTAAATAGGGATTTCCAGAGGAATTGTATGTTGAGTGATATTCGCTGGGGTTTCCACAGAGAATTCCATCAAATACTGCTTCTTCACTCCCATCATCTTTGGTACTATAGATGATGACATGGACTTTGTCAGTTTCGTTGGATAGAGTTGGAATGTTACTGTACTCATTACCTATTGTCCATTTATTTTTGAATACCGTTGAATCGATCAAGGTACCATTAACATATTTTACATCCACTCTATACGCATCTAGAGATTCTCCACCCATGTGTTTTATTACTGCATTTCCAGCACTATCTACATAGCCCACTAGTTGCACATTTACCTCTGCAGACGGAATGGGAAGAGGAAATACATACATGTAAATTGATGAGAAAACCATGATTGCAATTGTGATTAGTATCAGACCACCAACCAATTCTGATACTGCATAGTCGCTATTAATGAAGTTATGTTTCTGCATCTTCCTACCAACAGATAAACTTCTTCATTTTCTAGTATTTATATTCTTTGCGCAATTTTTACACAATGACTAAATGTGTTTTTTGCAAAAATGTTTTAGAACATAAATTTGAAAACAAAAAATGAAATCAGAACGAGAATAAAACCAAACCTAACACCCGATGAAAGCCTACCGTCCATCATAAATCCACCAAGTAGTCCGCCCCCTAGACTTTGAACCAAGATAAACGAGAAAAATGTGTATTTCAGAAGAGTATGATCTATGGCAGCAATCCTCATGTTACCTATTGATTGTCCTGCCATTTGATCTTGAAGGTCAAAAATTGCTTGAAAGATTGTTTTATCAATTATCAGTATCACTGCAAGAAACACAAAAAAACTGATAAATATTACAATGCTGTACATTGACATTTCTACCTTTCTTTGCTCTTCCACCAGTTTTGCCTGGTCAATTTCCCTTGCAGCAGCATTAAAAACTGAGGAAGTGTTACCTCCAATTTCTAGTGCTTTATTTACTGTTATTGCCATTCGTTTTACGGTGTCTGTGTTGATTCTTTTTGCAAGGTCATCGAGTGCCTCATTGACTGGTATCCCCCACGAAAGTTGAGCAGACATTCTTTGTAATTCTGGTGTTAGTCTTCCATGATCTCCTCTCGCAGCAGAGTTTATGGCATCAAAGACGGTCATTCCTGATGCTGCTGAACTACTTATTTCACGTAGAAAATCGGGTAGTTGATCCTCTACGTCTTTTTTCTTTTTGGCCATCAAGTGATTGTAAAAACCGATTGGCCCGATAGCTGACAGTATACCAAACACCATAAAGTCGACCCATGAGACAATATCTTCAGGAAATCCGGTAACTCCAATGAGGGTTAAGAAACCAAGTAAGAATAAAATAATTGAGAAGCATGATGATAGGACTGTCAAAATTAAAATTGTTGTGCCCTTTCCGTACATTCGTTTCACGTTGTACTTCTTAGGTATGAATGGATTTTTCATATGGATTCTCCCATTCCAGATTTCATCATCACATAAAACCCGAAGTAGGCCATTGGCAATATCAGGAAGGCCAAGATGAACAGAAATTCAAATGATATACCTCCGCTTGTCATGCCCATTATCGACAGGATAATTACCAAGAAAAGAGGAAATGCTATTACAGTTACAACAAAAGATTCTGCCATGACTGCCAGTGATTCTAAGTTTCTCTTTCTTCCCATTAAATCACTTATCATGTATTTTTCAACGCATCTGTTAAAATACTCCCCTAGTTCACTTCCCGACTGTATGACGCCCAGCATTCCTTGAATAAAATCCTTAAGTTTGTCAGAGGGGGAAATGTGAATTGCGTGTTTCAGTGCAGTAATTGTATCAATTCCCATCATGTTAATTTCAGTTGTAATTTTTTTCGCTTCTTTTTGTATTTCTCCATATAACTTTACTGTTGAGAGGGTTTCAAAGATCTCTGCTGGTGATATGCCTGCGACAGACATGGTGTTGATAAAGTTTGTAGCATATGGTAAATATTTGTCAATATCCTTCCCTCTGCTTTTTGCTTTTGATGTTGGCAAACTTAGATAATATACTCCAATCCCTGCGGGGATAACAGATGAAATTATAAGAACAAGAAGTGCCGTTATTTCATGCGGAATTATTAGATATAATATTAGCGTAGAAACAAAAGATGTAATGAAACCTATTATAATGTTCATTAAAACCATTGAATAGTATTCTTTGTAGACTATGCTGATATCTGCTTTTTCCAGCAGTCGATTTTTGTTTGTTTCACTTATGTTCAACTCTTCAAATGTTTTTGAGAAGAGACGTCTGCAAAATCTACTGTATTTTGAAGATTTCACTTTTTCATCTCCCTGCGAGCCATCTCCAATAATGCCTTTGGATGTTTTCGATATTCAGATACAAGCCTTCCAACTTCTTTATAATCTCTAATGCTTGTCTCTACCATCCATTTAAGGATTGTTTTCCTGTTTTCTAGTTCATCTTTAAGCTGTTTTTCATCCCAATTGTTCTGCAATTTGATATTATTCACTATTTTACTGGAACCACTGCTTTCAAATCTGTCATCCGTCTTGGAGATCCACTTAAATGGTTCCATAAAAATAAGCTGGTTTGTATCTGGATCCAACTTGATTATTTCAGTTATGCTTGTCATTCGTCTTACTGCTTTCCCGCTGATGTCAATTGCATTCTGAAACACGATGATATCAAGGGATGTTAAAAGTGCTCTTGGTAAAGAAATAGGCGGATTTTCTAATCTTTGTATGAGGGTGTGTATGGTACTTGCATGTACCGTTGAATATGAAGTATGCCCTGTTGCCATTGCTTGAAAGAGACTGTAGGCTTCTTTTCCTCTAACCTCTCCTACAATAATGACCTTTGGTCTCTGTCTCAAAGCTGCTCTAATTAGATCAAACATATCAATGTCTTTACCTGTTTTGTTTTGCTCAGATGAAGAAAAACCTTGCCTAGTGGTGTCTGCTATCCAATTTTTATGTGGGAGGCTGATTTCACGAGTGTCCTCAATTGTAATAATTTTATATGCTGCAGGTATAAACAGAGATAAGGCATTAAGTGCAGTGGTTTTTCCGCTAGCTGTTCCGCCACAGAACAGTATTGATGCTCCATTTTCAATAGTCATCCAGAAATATGCAGCCATATCTATAGAAAGCGATTTAAACTCTATCAGATCGATGGGAGTAAGGGGATTTTCTCTGAATCTACGAATGGTAAACGTTGAATCTCTAGTAACTGTCTTTGCAAGAGTAGTTTGAAGCCTTGAACCATCTGGGAGTTTACCATCAACGATGGGTGAATAAATAGATATTTGCTTGCCGCATATCT
>DAOWHD010000025.1 GCA_030641605.1 Thermoplasmata archaeon | reverse complement strand
TTGCTGCACGTAAAACGTTTCTTCCTATCCTTCCAAAACCATTTATTGCTACTCGAATCATCCCTTCCACAATCTCGCAAATATCATAATTCTATATAAGCGTTCCGATAAGATATGTTGGAGCGGCATTCGTAATTTTTACAGGTACCGAAATTCCTATTTCTACGTCCTTATTTAGTACAACAGGTTTGTAGTTCTCTGCTCTTCCAATGACTGTATTATTTTTTCCCATTTTAGTAATAAGTGCAGTGTATTTTTTTCCAATATGGTTGACATTATTTTCTTTTGATATCTCACTACATATCTTTGTTAAAATTCTTGAACGGTCTTTTACAACATCAGTTTTTATCCGTCCCTTCATTGTTTTAGCCTTTGTATGGTCGCGCGCAGAATATCGCGTAATGTTAACAATATCTGGATGAAGCTCTTTGATTAGATCAATCGAGCGATGAAATTGCTCATCAGTCTCCGTTGGAAAACCCACAATGATGTCGGTTGAAATGACTATTTCAGGGTATACATTTCTAAACTTTTTAACGATCAATAAAAAATCATCAATGGTATATTTCCTACCCATCTTCTCAAGAATATTGTTGTCACCTGATTGAACTGGCAAATGTAGAAACTTATAGATTTTGGGATTGCCAAAGCCTTGGATTATTGAATCAAGATTTTTCAAGGCAGTGTAGGGATTCATCATCCCAACCCTTATTCTATATTCTCCTTTAATTTTGCATATACTTCGAAGAAGATCTCCTAGATTTTTATTGCTGCCCATACCGTAAGAACCTGTATCTTGAGCAGTGAGTTGTATCTCCTTACAACCTTGCTTTATTGCAGAGCACACGTCTTTTGTAATTTCATCTGCTGGAAAACTTTTTAGTCCTCCTCTTGCAAAGGTAGTAATGCAATAAGAACAGGAAAACATGCACCCCTCAGCAATGGAAATAGGTGCTATCACCCCATCAAAATGCTTTGGAATGCTGGTTTTGTTCCTTTCTCTGAAAGACACTTTTTTATCTTTCAAGAGATCAATTATATGGTGAGAATATTGCGGTGGTAAAAGCTTCGCATCTGGTATTATTGATTTTATTAAATCTGGTTGAACAGATGCCATACACCCAGCTACTATCACCTTTTTCCCCGTTTTTTTAAAAACTCGTAGACGTGAAAGCATTCTTTGCTCAGTTGTACTTATGACTGTACAAGTAAGAATAAGCAGGACATCGGCATCTTCCATATTTTTTACAGTTTCGTGAGAATGTTTTTTTAAAAGCCCCAGCATCAGACTCGCATCGCCTTTGTTCGCTGTACAGCCATAAACTTCCAGATAGACCTTCATAGATGTGACAATCAAGCACAATTTCCTATTTAACAGCTTCTTTGAATCGATTCAACACAAAACTCTTATCTAAATTTGATAGGAAATATCCTGCACGTGGCCCCTTTTCTTGCCCTAATATCACTTGATATATTGTTTTAAAAGTTGTCTTTATTGGAATTTTTTCCATCTCTGATGAATCATAAATTGCATTGTGAATGTCTTTTGGTTCCCAGTGAATGGTACCCAATCTTTCAACAAGTGATAAAAGAACTTTCTTTTGATTGTTTGACAGTTGCATGTCTGGCATGTTCTTTTTTACTTCAAACCTAGCGGTGTCAGGGGCAAAACACTCCAGCCAGTACTTTACGTGATCTGCTCTCTGCTTGAGATGGTTTTCATCACTGTCACTGAGGTCTTTTGGAATTTGCCCAGTTCTTAACAGTATTTTTTTCATTCCACTCCAGTTTTTTCCAATTTGTACGATAGTTACTAGATGTCTATAAGGAACCTGATATGGAATTTTTTCTGGAATTTCATAAGGTTGCGACAGCTCGTATGTTTTGTCCAAATCCTTCATGCCTCGGGTTTTTTCTTCTTCTCCGAAGTATACACGCTCGTTTTGATCGTATTCATCTACTAGGCTAAGTAATCCAAAACCTGGATCGAAAACAATGTGCTTATTTGGCTGATTTTTCATAATAAGAAACCGCAACACTTCTGGAGGAGTCATATTGAGCATTTCCTCAGAACTCAAGGCTGTACCTTTGGAGCTATGCATTGCGCCTTTTCCTTTTAGTAGAATAAATTCATAAACCGCGTAGTTTGGGGGAGAATACCCATAGATATCCTTTACGATTTTTTCTCCGGTTTGCCTTGCTCCACCCACAGTGCCAAGATCTTTGCCAAATGGTTCAAAGGTTACACCTAGCATCTTCCATCTTGCAGGCCAATCAATGCGCCATGGGAGCTTACCAGCACCTCCCTCTCTGATATCTACTGACCCTTCATGTCCACAGTCACATTTATACTCAACGTTGGGAAATTCATACAAAACAGGTTTAGTAGAGGTAATTCTTCCACATTTCTCGCATCGTACGTTAAAGGGAATCCAATGCTTTGGAAGCTCTCTTTTCGATATAGTTTCAATTATCTTTCTGATATTATTTGTATTTTCTAGGGCAGTTTGTATAGCATCTGAATACTTGCCATTTTTATACATTTCACTTGCGCGATAAACTCTTGGATTTATGCCTATCTTCTTTAGTGAATTTAAAAATGGTTCCAGATAATGATCTGCATAGCTTTTGTGATTTCCACATGGACATGGTATATCACATATTGGTATTCCTACATATTTTTCATATGATTTGGGAAGATATGGATATACCTTTCTCAGGTGGTCAAAATCATCAGCTATATAAATAAACTCGGCCTTGGCCCCCTTTTCGACCAATGAACGGTACACGGCATCCGTGGTTAGAACCTCACGCATATTTCCAATATGAATGGGACCTGATGGAGTTATACCTGTAGCTAAAACATGCTTTTTACCTTTTTTAATTAATTCATCAGCTAAAACGTCTGCCCAATGCATTACCAAAGTCTCCGGTTGATAGAACTAGGTTAAATCACTCTTGCTCTTATGAGTGCCCTAAGTGGTACTCCTTGTATATCATCACGTGCTCTCTTGTTCAGGATGGCCAGACATAGTCCGGGAGTTCCTTTCTCCGTTTTTGTGGCTTTTATGGCACTTTTAAAAGTATCTCCAGTTCCCACCACATCATCTACAAAAACAACGTTTTTCCCTTTTACACTGGCATAGTTTGAAGAAAACCATCCTGCTTTTTCATGATGTGCTCTAAAAATTGCAAGTTCCAAGCCTAATTTTTCGGCAACGAATGTTGCGTAGGGGATGCCATTTATTGCAATGCCGACGACAGTGTCTATGTCAAAATCTTTCTTTTCCATTTCCTCCAATGCTACATCACATAAAGCATCTGCTATGAAGCTCATTCTTGAAGGATAAACTCCAAGAGAACGCCAACCAACCTTTAGATCTCCCTCTGGCTTTTTCTTTTTGCCTTTATTTAGAAGCCATATCGCTGTTTCTTTAGATACATTAAGATCCTCTGCTATTTCATGATCTGTAAGTCCATTTTCCTTATATTTTAACGCCTTTTTTATAAGAGCATCTGTTTCCTTCATTTGACACACCTTGGGCTATGTATGTGAAAACAATATTTAGATGTTTGCTCCACAGATTAAAAAAACGTCAAAAACCATTGCAAAACTCCCATGGAAAAGCTAAAATATCATAAACATATGTTGTGATTGTAAACTGTAGGTTAGTTGATAAGTATGGCCAAACAAAAGAAAGAAGAGGGATTTCATTCTGGAGCAGGATTAATTAGATATTTCGACGCCGAAGAAAAATCATCACTTAGAATACCGCCGTGGTTGGTTGTGGCGATGTGCGTAGCTACAATGGTAATAGTGGTTACGGCACAGGTAGTGATAAAACTCTAAGATTTTTTCATTTAATTAGTTGAGTGCTTTAATTGTTAATTGTTTAGCTTTATCTAGGGCTTCTTTAATCTTCCCCTTTTTAGGTCCACCACTCTGTGTGAGCTTTGGCTTTCCGCCACCACTGCCGCCAAGAATTTTACCAATTTCTGATGCAATTTCTTTGCTTAAATCAATATCTATATTTCCAGATGCCGCAGATGTGATCTTTTTTCCATCATAGATATGTACTACATAGCCTGGTTCTTTAATTATTGTTCCAGCGATGGATGTTGATTCAGATTTAGAAATGGCAGTAATGACCTTTATTGAGGTTCCGGGTATTGTTTCAGCTTGATATTTTAAATTTTCAATATCATCTGAAGATACTTTCTTTTCATCCTTCCTGGCTTGTTTCCATTCCTTAAATAGATTGCTACAAGCATCTTTAAAATCATTCACCTCAATTTTTTCTTTTTTACCCGTCTCTTTTAAAAATCTCCCTATTGTTTTTTCAAGCTGATTGATAGGTACAGAAAATATTTTTGAAGCCTCTTTTAATTGATCAGAAATTTCTTTTTGTTTCTTTATTTCGTAAGTTGAACTAAGAATATTTACAAGTTTATTATAGAGTTCATTTTCCTCTTTTTGATAGGCATCGACCATTTTTCCTGCTGCAAAGGTAATTCGATTTACACCATCTTGAATTCGTTCAGTCTTTAGAATGCGTAGTTTCTCAATTTCCCCGATGTTATTGAGGTGTGTTCCACCGCATGCCTCTACATCAATGCCAGGTATGTTAATCACTCGTATAGAATCTCCTGGTGGAACCCCGCCCTGGTATAATCTAAAGCCATATGTACGCTCTGCACTGTTGCGATCCATTATTTTCTTCTCTACAACTGTTTCTTGTTTGATAAGCTGATTTGCAAGATTTTCGATTTCCTTCCTTTCTTTTTCGGATATTGATCTGTAATGGGAGAAATCAAAACGTGCTTCATTTACTCCAAGTTGGGAGCCTGCCTGCCAAATATGCTCGCCAAGCAATTTCCTCAGAGCTCCATTTAATACATGCGTTCCAGTGTGGTGTTTCATCAATGTATAGCGTCGCTCCCAGTCGATTTTTCCATGAACATTTTCACCAACATTTAGATCTCCGTCTACAATATGGATTATTGCATCGCCCTCCTTTACAACCTTTTTGACAGATAATTGTTTGTCATCTCTGAAAATCGTTCCTATGTCTCCAAGTTGACCTCCTCCCTCCGGATAAAATGCAGTTTTATCAAAGATGAGTTCAGTTCCATTGCCTGTATTGTTTTTCCACATCATCTCTGCATCAAATTCCTTTGTGTAGTGATCTTTGTAGTACAAGCGTATAGTTCCCGGAAGATTTTGTCTTATCTCTTCCTTTATTTCCTCTTTTTCCTCGTGTGAATGCAGTTCTGCTATCATTGAATCAAAATTCTTAGGAATCTCTACGTTTATCCCTTCCATATTGGCAATATTTTTTACAATGTCTGGAGGCATACCGTAGGTATCATATAGAGTAATAAGCTCTTTTTTGTCAATAGTTTCTTTCTCTTTTAATATCCTTTTTACTAGCCCTTCACCTTTGGAAAGAGTTTCTGAGAATTTTCTTGTTTCGATATCTAAGATTTCATCAATTTGATACTTCCCTTCTTTTAATGAAGGGAACTCCTTTTCAAGGATGTTTAATTGCATGTTTACAAGTTCTTTTAGAGGTATATCCAGTTTCAGTTTTTCAATAAAACGAAGTGTTCTCCGAATAATTAATCTAGCGAGATATCCTGCTTTGACATTTGAAGGTACAATCCCATCTCCAAGCATAAATGCAAGGCATTTTGAATGGTCGGCCAATGAATAGATACTTACCTTGTCAGAGTTATCTCCTGTATGATCATTTAACCAGCTTATGATTTTTGGTGACACAGTTTCATAAACGGTTTCAGTTCCTTGAGAAATCCATGCTATTCGTTCCAGACCATAGCCCGTATCAACTATATTTAGCGGATTTTGTGCATATTTTTCTCCTTTTATAGCGAATTTACCATTTTCATCCCTTTTCATATTCATAAAGACAAGCGTTGCTATCTCCAGTCCGCCTGCAAGTACCTCAAGGCAGGGACCTGCATTTCCCCCTCCGTCCCAAAGCTGTTCTTTATATGTGATTGCTTCTCTTGGAATTCCAATGTTTTTTACGAAGAACTCATCACAATATCTGACGGTATCTTCCTTCCAATAAATTTCATCTGTATTCTTGTTGAAGGCATGATGCCCCATCATTTCAAATATGGTTAGATGGCGGCCACTTTTGCCTACTTCTCCAAGATCATTAAGTCTTATGCATGGTTGCGATATAACTAATGGATTTGCTGGTGGTGGAACGTTTCCAGACGTTATGTGTGGTTGAAAATCGGCAATAGATGCTATTGTGAGATATATATCAGAACGCCATCTTGCAACAACCGGACAGCGTTCTCCTGTTACAGGATAATTAAGTCTTGAATGATTATTTTTTTCAAAAAAAGATAGAAAACTTTCGCGTACCTCTCTAAGGGATAATGGCTTTTTTCCAAGAGGCTTTCCAATAAAACTAAAAGGTACGCAGGGTTGATCTCCACAGGTTTTTGCATTATCATCCAATGTCCAGAAGTATGCTCCACAAGATGTACATTGCTTTCTTTTGAAACCATTGTTATGGAAGAATTCCAAATCACATTCTTTTTTGAGAAATGAATCCATATTATATCACTATCTCCAACTGGAATATAAGGGGGGTTAATAAGATTGACCAATTTATACTTGGTTCTTTTTGATAAGAAAATCAAAGTGATTGACTTCTCAATCAAAAATGAAAGATCATATGTTAATCAGATTTTTCCCGGCGCTATGATTTACTCAAAATGGATTTTATTTGATGCTGCAACTCTTCCATATTTAGTTGAATTTTGTTTTCTCTAGCCAACCATCCAATGGCTAAGTAGGTGTCCATCTCTTCGATTTGTGTCAATTTTGAGATGTGCAGTATATCGGTTTCTCCCTTTGCATAAAGCACGTTCCATATTTTACCAGCATCTTCTCCAATCTTACTGTCCAAATTAGTTTCATCAAGTTGGTAAAATTCGCCATCTTTTCGTATCTTATTTTCCTTTGCCAGCCAACCAACTGCAATATGAAATTCATAAGGTCTTAGACTAGTTGCTTCTATCAATTCTGCCTCTGCGAGAGAACCGTTTGCATTAAGCATTTCCCATACTTTTCCTGCATTCCGACCAAATTGCTCTAATGTGTTTATCATTTTGGAAAACCATTTTTTGAAACGAACATCTGGTGTATATATATTACGTTTTTTGCAATGGAGTTTAGTCTCAATGTGTGGAGGTAAGGGGCTCAAAAGTGGAGAAACATATATAAGGAGATTGCCAATTAGCCGCATGTTAATTTTACAGGGGTAGCTATATTTATCGAAAAATTGCACAAGACCTATTATCTTTCGAAATACTTAATAAATACCTTATATTTCACATAATGCTACAGGTTAATATCTTTCGAGGTTTGGAATGGACGATACAATAGACAACTTGAAAATGAAAAAGGACGAATTCCAAGAGAAAGCTAATGAATTAAAAGAAAAAAGAAACAACTTGCATCTAAAATCAAAAAGACTTGCCGATGATAGGGATTCGCTGAACTCTGCTATTCGAAGTATGAGGAACAGTATATCTCAACATAAGAAGGACAGAGACGACTTAAATGAAAGGGTCCAACATGCTAAGGAGCAGAGAAATAAGTTTAATATGAGTTTAGGTGAAACCAAGAGAAAGATTAGGGAATTGGAAAGAGCACAGTCAGCTGCCTCGGGGACAAACTTAAATGAACTTAGGAAACAACTTAGAACTTTGGAAAATGAGCAGATGACGAAACCCATGTCCTTGCGTAAGGAGAAGAAAGTTATAGAGCTTATATCGGGGTTATATGCTGAGATCAAGAAACAAGAGGATATGCTAAACAAAGATCCTAAACTTAAAAAGGCCATAGAAGAAGAAAAAAGTATTAAGCAGAAGGCTGAAAAACTACACGATACTGTAGAGAAGCTTGCCATGAGAGCCCAGGAAGAACATGATGCTATGATCAGTTTGATTAGACAGCTAGACAACTCTGTTAGGAGAGTTCATGAAACTCAGGATAGGATTGTAAATACGAAAATTCAGGCTGATGAGGTTCATAAGGAATTTATCAGCCATGTTGACAAAATTCATGAGTTGGAGCGAGAGCTTTCTACCGCACACGATGTAAAACGTAAGAACAAGAAAACTGTAGAGGTTGCAACTGCGCATAGGGAAGCAAATGAAATATTTGAAAAATTCAAGCGTGGTGAGAAGCTTAGTACTGAAGATTTGATGGCTTTGCAAAAGGCTGGATTGATATAAGCCAGTTATTTGGGAGATGATAAACATGCAATGTGAGCTTTGTGGTAATGAGTCTTCTAAGTGTAGACCTGCCGATGTTGATGGTGCTAGAATGATGCTATGCCCCGATTGCATGAAGCATGGTCGTGGTATAAAGGAGGCCACTGTTACTGTTACTACCAATACCCAAAGGTCTATCTTGACAAGGATTCGACGTCCCAAGGAAAAAGATGTTTATGAGGGTATGGATAGAGAACTAGTATCTAACTGGGGTGATTTAATTAGAACTGCTAGGAAAAAGAAAGGCCTCAGTAGGGGGCAGCTTGGCTTTAATATCGGTGAACGTACAATTACTATTGCCAAAATTGAGAATGGTGATTTAAGGCCCCCTGATAAAATTGCTGAGAAGCTGGAGAAGAATCTGGCTATTTCTCTTTTTGAAGAGGTGAAAAAAGTTTCTACTAGTTCAGGTGGTTCCCATCCTAACAGTCTTACATTGGGTGATTTTATAAAGACAGAAGATAAATAGATATGCAGAGAAATAAACTGTCTGAAGCCATTGAAGCATTGCAGAACGGGCGTATTGTGGTTTACCCTACTGATACGTTGTACGCTTTTGGAGCCGACATCTATAATGAGGGTGCAGTGAGAAAAGTTTTTGAAATCAAAAAAAGACCATTTGATAGTCCTTTACCTGTAGCAGTATCAAATTTTACTGATATCAAAAGAATTGCCTTTGTAAATGATAATGCTAGAAAATTGGCTAAACATTTCCTGCCAGGTTCCTTAACTCTAATTTTGAATAAGAAAAGTACCATTCCAGATATTGTTACCAGCTGTATGAGTAAGATCGCCATTAGAATACCTGACAATACTGTTGCCCTGGAATTGCTCTCCAAATTTGGTCCGCTCACTGTCACAAGTGCAAATGTTCATGGCATGGAAACACCGGGTGTTATAAAGGATATAAACATGCAGGTTAGAGAAGATGATGTGGCGGTTTATTTGGATTACGGCATATTGCAGGGTAGGCCATCTACTATTGTTGATGTTACTTATGAGCGACCAAAAATAATACGTGAAGGGGCCATAGCAAAACACAATATATTGGCGGTGATTTAAAAATATGGATGATGATGTTTATGAAAAATACCTTCGTGCTGGGAAAATTGCAGCGGAAGCAAGGGATGCTGGTGCAGAGTTAATAAAACCAGGGGTCAGTTTTTTAGAGATTGCTGAACAGGTAGAATCAAAAATACTAAAAAGTGGTGCATCTCTTTCATTTCCAGTAAATATCTCCATAAATGAACTTGCTGCCCATTATAGTCCAAGAAATGATGATAAACTAGTTTTCAAGAGGGGAGATGTTGTAAAATTAGACGTAGGTTCACATGTTGATGGATATATTGCTGATACTGCGATAACTATTGAGGTTGAAACACATGGATATGATGATATGATCAAAGCATCAGCGGATGCGTTGGATGCTGCGATAGATTTGATGAGGGGGGGTATTAACCTTTCTGAAATCGGCAAAACTGTAGAGGAGACCATCAAATCGCATGGTTATAGTCCGATTGATAATCTCACAGGCCATAGTTTAGAACGGTATGAACTTCATTCCGGTATGTCTGTTCCTAGTGTTTCAAACATGGTTAGCCAAGCTAAACCTAAGATAGGGGATGCAATAGCTATTGAACCATTTGCAACCAATGGATCTGGTCATGTTATTTCAGGGAAAGGAAGCAACATTTACATGCTAGGATCACCTATTAAATCGAGGTTTATTAGAGATAATAGATCTAAGATTTTGTTCAACAAGATGCGGGCCAGATTTGGAACGCTTCCGTTTGCACAACGGTGGTGTAAAGATATGTCAAACGATATAAATATGTCATTAGGAAGGCTTTCTTTTTTAGGGCTCATAACACATTATCCTCAACTCATTGAACAAAACGGAGGTATTGTTACACAAAAAGAACATACCGTTATTGTAAAGGAGGATGGGTGTGAGGTGACTACAACTACATGAAATCAAAAAAAAGTGCTGTTAAGCACAGAACTAAAGTGATCAAACTGGATGAGCTTAGTTGGAAACAGATTGAAGAATTAGATAAGGACAAAACAATTTTCTTTTTGCCGATAAGTCCATTAGAAGAACATGGTCCGCATTTACCTGTTGGAACAGATCTTTTAACAGCAAAGGATACCGTCACTGAGGCAATTAAAATTTTGAATAAGAAAAAGCCGGAACTAACCTATGTTCTACTGCCTGCAATTCCAGTGGGATCCTGTAAGTTTAATACTGATTTCCCTGGAAGTATTTCTGTCAGCAGCAAGGTAGTTAGAGCGATAGTTTACAGTGTTGGATCAGCTCTTGCTAGACATGGATTCAAGTTTATGGTGATATCTACAGCCCATATGGCTGTAGCACATCTTAAAGGCATATATTCGGCCATGAAACGGTTAATGATGAAATATGATATGAGAGTATGTGAACCATGGGGTCCATATTTTTTTAATAATGAAGTGGAAAAAAGAGAGCCAAAATTAGGTTTTGATACAAGTAAAGAGGTACATGCGGGTTTTAGGGAAACTTCACTTATGAAGTACCAGTATCCATATCTTGTTGACGAGTCTTATAAAAAATTACAAAGTATCTATCGGGATTTACAGTCGCCAAGTGTTCTTGGGAAAACGTTTAAACAATTAGGTTTAAAGGATGGTTATGTTGGTAGTCCCGCTAGAGCAGATGTGGATTATGGCAGATGGTTTTTTGGCGAAATAGTAAACGTTTATGTCAAATCGGCAATTGATCTATATGAGGGAAAAAAACAGCCAGATTTGCCTAAAAATGCTAGATTTACTATGAAGGCACTATTTTGGCAATAATCTTTCAAATTTTGAATTCATTTTTCTTCTCTTAATATCCCATATTTGGTATCTGAACCCAAAGCGTATACGG
>DAOWHD010000021.1 GCA_030641605.1 Thermoplasmata archaeon | reverse complement strand
AATAGTTCTGCCGTATGTTTCGTTCATGACTTCTGCCATTGCTAGATATATTGCAGAAAATCCACAGATAATTCCTTCATATCCCGCAATCTGTGTAATCATTACATTGCCTGTAAAGTCACCCAATGCCAAAAGCCAGAACAGAATTGCCAGAGAAATGAACACAAACTGTAAGGCTCTGTTAAGTTTCAATGTGGAAATAAACATCCAAAATGTGAATAATCCCCACATGAATAGATATGCAGCCATTGCTGTGTTCCCTGGCTTTTCAAAGCTAGGAAACATAGAAGGAAGTATCAGCAAAAACACTAGCGATATCCAAAACAGACCAAACGATGTAAATGCTGTGACGCCAAAGGTATTTCCTTTTTTAAATTCCAAAATTCCGGCAATAATCTGTGCGAAACCACCGTAGAAAATTCCCATTGCAAGAATCATTGTTCCAAGTCCAAAAAATCCTGCGTTATGCAAATTTAGCAGTACTGTAGTCATACCAAAACCCATTAGACCAAGTGGTGCCGGATTTGCCAAAATACCTTTTTCAGCCATATCAAATCACAGGAGCGCTGAATAAAAAGCTTATTTAAATAACTATCGAGAAAATCAACCCAAGATTTGACTAAGCATATATATGAATCCAGTTCCAATCATAAAAACTGCAATGAGAATGGCTAAGATTTTAATGCCCCATTTTTTTAAAAGGATTTTAACATTCATTTTATTACATCTCCTGATATTTCTAGGTAAAAGTCGTCAAACTTTAAAATACTTCTGTCTTTCTTTCCTTTAACTTTTGTTTCCTTTTTAATTTGAATGAAACCATTTTCTACGAGCATTTCTTCTGGTTTTTCAGAATTTGCAGGGGATATATCTGACCACTTGATATCTCCGTTGTCCTCAATTTTTTTAATGAGTTCATTCTGATGTTCTTTGATCCATTGATTGATTTTTTTGCTTTCGTTTTTAAACAAAGGCCCAATTTTTGAATAGACCGGAGCAATGCCTGTGATTTTTTCTTGTATTTCCGGTTTACCTTCAACGAATTTATGGTTCTTGGGGAGATTCAATGTTGATTTTATTATTGAACTGCTACCTTTCATCTTTGAGATTTTATCGAGTGTTGAATAAGTTGCGTAACTTTTAAGCGGAGCATTTAGCGCCATCCCATGTTCACTCTTGATTGAGCGTACTTGTGCGATATAGTTTTTGGTTATTTCACCTGCATTTTCTGCCTCTTCATCCACTAGAATTTCTCTGGGCCAAGCGGCGATGTGAATACTTTTATCTTTCTCAAATTGTTTGAAATGTTCTTGATAAAGTTCTTCAGTTATGTGTGGGAAAAACGGTGCGAATAGCTTTAGAATCCCAAGACCAAGAGTATATAACGTATAGTTGATGCTTTCAACGTTTTCATTGTTGTATATGGATGATTTTGCCATTTCGATGTAGTGATCTGCAAGCTTATGCCATAAGAAATACTCTACCTCTTTCATGGCTTGCGAGTAGTCAAACACATCCATTTGTTCTGTGCATTTTTTTACAAGTTTACTATATTTTGTCAGTATCCATTTGTCAATGTCTATTAATTCCGTTTTTTCTGGTTTGGAATCACTCTTGATTATATTTGAGATGAACTTTTCAACGTTCCATATTTTTCTAAGAAGTCTGTTTCCTCTTATTACGTCCTTTTTTCTAAATGCGTTGTCAACTCCAAGTGCACAGCTTGCTGCATAACACCTAAAAGCATCGGCACCGTACTCATTTATTATTTTTAATGGGTCAATAACATTTCCAAGGCTGGCATGCATGGGTGTTCCATCTTCAGATAAGATGAAGCCTCCCATCATGATGTTTTCAAATGGTTTTTCGTCGGTTAGGAGGTTACATCTAAGAATTGTGTAGAATGCCCATGTACGTATGATGTCATGGGCTTGTGGTCGTAGAGACATTGGATAAAGTTTCTTGAATTTTTCATCATCTCTATGCCAAAATGTGTTGTAAAGTGGTGAGATGGATGAATCCATCCATGTGTCAAAAACGTCTTTGCATCCTATCAACTTTCCACCACATTTCGGGCATTTTTCAACGGGTGGATTATCGACTGTCGGATCAACATAACAGTCCTCTTCCCTAGCGAGTACAACATGTTGACATTTTTCACATTCCCAAAGTGGAATTGGTGTTGCAAAATATCTCTGACGGCTGATGACCCAATCCCATTGCAGACTGTTAACCCACTCCTCAAGTCGTATTTTCATAAATTTTGGATACCAGCTCATGCTATCACTGGCATTTTGTACCATTTTCTTAAAAGGAATGGTTTTCAAAAACCACTGCTCTGTATTGATGTACTCAACTGGGGTTTTACAGCGCCAGCAAACACCGATGTTTTGTTCTAATGCATCCTGTTTGATTAAAATATCCTTTTTCTGCAAATCTTCGATAACGGAACTACGTGCATCCTTGATTTTCATTCCCTGATATTTGCCACAGATTTCTGTCATTCGTCCTTCTTCGTCGATGCTCATATCAAGAGGAAGTTTATATTTGAAAACCCAGTTAAGATCCTCCTTATCACCTATGGTACATATCATGACGACACCAGATCCAAAATCTGGATCTACGGCATCGTCTTCAACAATTTTTACTTCCTTTTTGAATAATGGTACTATTAGTGTTTGATCTGCAAGCCATGGAGCCCGCTCATCTGAAGGATGAACTGCAACAATTTGACATGATGGAAGCATTTCTGGACGCGTGGTTGCAATTTCAACGTATGTTCCTTTATTGTCTTTTCCAATGCTGTGATACTTCAAAAGCTGTTCAGGTTGTTCGTCCTTAAAATAGAATTTTATTGTGTTAAGTTTGGTTGTTCTATCTGTATATGTCACCTCTGCATCTGCCATGGCTGTCATGCATCGAGGACACCAATTCACTGGGAATTTTCCCTTGTAAATATAGCCTTTATTATACAGTTCAATAAATGATATTTGTGTAATTCTGCGATAATATTCTGCGTTTGTTTGATAATATATAGTGGGGTCCATACTTTCTCCGAGCATGGTGAACTGTTCAGTCATGGTTTTGATGTTTTCTTCAGCAAACTCAGAGCATAGCTTTGTAAATTTATGCCGGTCGATATCCTTCCGGGTTATGTTTAACTGTCTTTCCACACGTTCTTCTATTGGTATTCCATTCACGTCAAAACAAAGTGGGAAAAATACGTTGTACCCTTTCATCCGCTTATATCGGGCGGCAAAATCGATATGTGTATAATGGACAGCATGCCCTGCATGAAGAGGACCTGAGGCATAGCGTGGTGGGACATCTATGCTATAAGGCTTTTTATCACTGTTAAAATCGAAATGGTGGATTTTCATCTCTTGCCATTTCTTTTGCCATTTTTTCTCGAGTGCCTTTTGATCATATGATGTTGACATTGTGTTTTTCTCCATAAGATATAGAATCGAATTAGTGAAGGTCAAAAGAATTTTTACTTATAAAATTTGCTTCTATTCTTTTGTATGATTTAAAATTGCTGCAATCTTTGTGAAAGTATTCTCATACATATTCTTATTTTTATGCTCTTTTGCTTCCTAAGAAACGATTTGAAGAGTTTTCCTTTTTAAAACATAAGGGGAAAAGCAATAAAATGGTATGGAGATTCTCTATGGAATCTATTGCATGATTGAAAAGAGAGTGTATGCCTCTTTAGAGATGATGAAATGAGTGAAAAGAAAAATAAAAAACATTCCAGTAAAGACGTTTCGCCGAAAAATGAAGAGAGTTTCCGTGTGCAGTATAATGCTCTCCCTATTCCTACATATACTTGGAAACGGGTTGGCAAAGAGTTTAAACTTATAAATTACAATGATGCTGCCCTGAAAATTACGGAGGGAAAAATACTGGATTATGTAGGGAAAACTGCAAAGGAGATGTATGCTGATCAACCGGAGATATTGAAGGACATAAAACGTTGTTTTTCAGAACGTGCTCCGATAAGGCGCCAGATGCGTTATCGATTCAAATCTACCGGCAAGGAAAAACATCTATTGGCCAGTTACAATTTTGCTCCACCGGACTTGATTTTAGTTCACACAGAAGATATAACCAAACTCAAGCATATGGAGATGAATCTGCAGGAGAGTGAGGAACGTTTTCGTAATTTGATGGAGTACATTCCAGGGGTTTCCGTCCAGGGATATAATACAGATGGAAAGGTTTTTTATTGGAATAAAGCAAGTGAAGAAGTATATGGTTACACAGCCAAGGAAGCCATTGGAAAAAACCTTGCGGATATGATCATTCCACCGGATATTAAACCTACTTTCAAAAAATGTCTTGAAATCGGTAAAAGGGTTGAGAAATCTGGTGAGTTCTATCCATCTGGGGAATTGACGTTACTTCATAAGAAAGGGCATCTTGTTCCAGTTTATTCGATGCACACTGCCGTATGTATCAAGGGCAAAAAGCCTTTACTTTACTGTGTCGATGTAGATTTATCCGAGCGTAAGAAGGCAGAGGAAAGGTATAGAATGTTGTTTCATTCATCTCCTGATGGAATTTGTGAAGTTGATGAGGAGGAAGTCACGATTATATCTATTAATCGTGCGATGGCCAAGAATTTTGGATGCAAGCCTAAAGACATGATTGGTAAAGCATTTTCAGATTTTTTACCAAAAAAGATTTATGATTATCGATATAAAATCGGCAGAAAAGCACTAGATGAAAATAAAATCCAAGAATTTGAAGATGAAAGAGCGGGGAGATATTTTTACAGTACCTTTGTTCCTGTTATTTCCAAGGATGGAAAAAAGCACCTTCAAATTATTTCAAGAGATGTTACCGATCAGAGAAGGACGGATAGGAAATATAAAACTCTCTTTGAATCTTCTAGAGATGCAATTATGATACTTTCCCCTCCAACTTGGAAATTTATTGCGGGAAATCCATCTGCCCTTAAAATGTTTGATGCTAAGAACGAGAAGGAATTCACCTCATTTGGTCCATGGGATTTATCACCTGAATTTCAACCAGATGGACAGTTTTCTTCAGAAAAAGCCAAAAAGATGATAGAAGAAGCAATGAAAACTGGTTCGACTTTCTTTGAATGGGTGCATAAGAAACTAGACGGCAAGGATTTTCCGGCCACAGTTTTGTTAACCAAAATTGAATTAGAAGGTAAACAATTATTGCAGGCCACAGTGAGAGACATTACTAAACAGAAGAAAATTGAAAAATCTTTGCAGGAGGCACATGACGAATTAGAAAAACGAGTTAAGCAAAGGACTGCTGAACTTACCAAAACTTATGAAAAATTACAAGAATCTGAAAAAAAATACCGTCTTTTATTTGATGTTTCTCCTATAGGTATTGGTCTAGCAGACGTTGAAGGTAATATTTTGGATGGAAACTCAGCAATGGAAGAGATGACTGGATATTCCATGGATGAACTGAGATCTGAGGGTCTTGGTGATACTTATGTGAATCTGGATGATCATAAGAGGTTAGTTAAAGAGTTACAGAAAAAAGGCAGGGTTCATGATTGGGAAATTAAACTGAAGAACAAAGAGGGGGAGATATATCATGCATTATTGGATGTTGAAAAGATAGAATTGTCCGGCCGGAAAGGATATATTACAATCCAAAGGGATATTTCTAAACAAAAGGATGATGAACAAGAAATTATTCGAACAAAAAACCGCCTTCAAAACGTTATTAATAGTGCATCTGAAGTTATAATTGCGATAGACAGAAACAATAACGTGTCTACGTGGAACAAAACTGCGGAGGATATTACTCGCTATAAACAAAAGCAGATTGCTGGTAAAAATCTAGCAAAATTGAAAGTTTTTGATAGGCCAAAAGAATTAGAAGAATATCTAAAAAACGTTTATGGCGGATATGCTGGCGGATTGGATCTAATATTGAGAACAAGGTTAGGTTCAAAAAGAGTTTTTAGAGTACGCGGGTCAATTATCGAGGAAGGTGAACAGCTGCAGGGAGTTATTCTTATTGGGCGCGATGTAACAGAAGATAGCGAAGCTCATGGAAAATTATTGTTGGGTAACAGCTATCTGCTTACTGATGAAAATATTAAACCATCATTAGATTTATTTGTTGGTTTAGTTACATCTGAACATGATGGGTTGTTGATAACAAGAGATAGTCCTAATAATATACAAAACATGTTTCCATCAATTGATGTAGATATTGTTGACTTAAGTCAAGAAAGTATAGAGGGTGCTGAATGCATTTACGATCCCAATACTTTAACAGAGAAAATAGATGAATTCACATCAAAGCATTCCAAACCGGCTGTGTTGTTTGATAGGATTGATTATCTTCTTTCTAATTTTT
>DAOWHD010000022.1 GCA_030641605.1 Thermoplasmata archaeon | reverse complement strand
ATCCGAATCCTCCCATTCATTTTGATCATCAGGAAAAACATCCTTGCTGTCTACTATGCCATCTTTGTCTGAATCCAAAAAAGATGGATCGTGAACAACAGCGTTAAAGATAACCCAAATGCAAGATATAGCAATGATTGCTATCACAATCGTGAACAGTACAAATTTATTTTTTTCCATTATTAATATTGCAATATTACATTCACACCTATAAATAATATTCTTCCTGTAGATGATGGTCAGTCATCTGAAGTTCATGCCTCTCTGTTAGATGTACTTTAATAGATGTTGAAAAGATAAAAATCGCCATCTTAACGAGGACTTCAGGCCACTGATTATTATCCTCATATAACAAAGATAAATAACTACGATATCATGCATAGATAACAAATGTCAGATGACTACATTGGAAATAACGAAAAGACATGGGATGCTATTGCTAAGAGTTTTGATGTTACACGTCGTAAACCATGGAAGCAATGCATTGATTTTATAGATACATTATCTATAAGAGACACCGCTGCCGATATTTGCTGTGGTAATGGACGACATCTTATACCGCTAACAGGCCATTGTAAAAAAACAATAGGCATAGATATTTCGAGAGAGCTCCTCTATATCATTCAGAGAAAACTCAAAGAAGAAAAAATACAAAATGCCAGTTTAATACATTCTGATGTTACAAATATGCCACTTCAAAATAATTCCTTAGATGCCGTTCTTTTCATTGCATCGCTGCACAACATTAAGGGAAGAGAAAAACGTATCCAATCTCTCAGGGAGATAAAACGTGTACTAAAGAGTAATGGTAGAGCTCTTATTAGTGTGTGGTCGCGATGGCAGGACAAATATCGAAAACAATTTCTAGGGAAATGGTTTGTCCAGGCGGGACAAGCAGAATTTGGAGATATTAATATTTACTGGCGACAGCATGGCCTTGACATTCCTCGCTTTTACCATTTGTATAGTAAAAGAGAATTCCTACTGGATTTACAGAAGGCAGGTTTAGAAGCAGTAGAAATTCAAGAGGTTAAACTTCATTCGAAAAAACATCCTGATAATTATTTTGCATTGGTAAAATAAATCATCTATTTCTTCTTGTTTTTCGGGCTAGATTTATGTGATTTTGTCAAGTAACTTACTACCACTAAAACAACAATTGAAATAACTATTGCCCAAATTGCAGACAAAAGACCAAATGTTGGAAGCATGCTAAACTGAAATAAGAAAATCGAAAACTCCCCAACAAGTATGCTTGCAATGCACCCATATTTAGTTGCCTTTTTCCAGTATAACGCAGCAATGGTTGTAGGGCAGAGAACTGCTAGGCCGGAAAATGTTGTTTTTACAAGCGTTCCCATGATTCCTTCGTTTGGATCGTATTTGGTTATAACAAACAATATGGCAAATAATGATAAGATTACAATTAATATTCTTCCAATGCTTATTTCCGATATTCTAAATCTTTTTAATGGCAAATCATGTGAAAGCATTGTAGAAAGCGATAAAAGTTGTGAATCAGCAGTCGACATTAAAGCAGCAAGTGCTCCCACCATCACAAAAGCATAAACGAAACCTGGTGCATAATTTGCTACCATCATTGGCAATACCATGTCTTTTTGACCAGGGTTGAGTCCTACCCCATGTGCCCATACGCCAATAAGAACCGGAAATAAAAACAAAAACGATACAACAATCGGATAAAGAATCATAGAATGTTTAAGAGATTTCTCGTCTTTTGCTGTATAAAACCGTGAAAACATCTGTGGAAACATTGGATCTGCAAATATCCACAAAAGCATAAATGAAAACCAAATAAGTGGCATGAAATAGTCTCCACCCCCGGGACGAGTGAATAGTTCTGGATTGGCATTATATGCCATTGTATTGGCTGCTTCAAATCCGCCAAGGTTAATAGCTACAAATACTACGGCAAGGGTCATTGCAGAAATCATTAAAACTCCTTGTATAACATCAGTCCATCCAGATCCCCTCATCCCTCCAAACAAAACATAAACCATTATTACAAACATAGTAACTATTGCGCCAATTTGCCAACCTACTGCAGCATTTGTAACACTTTCAATGATCATTCCTGCCCCAATTGCCTGTATCGCAAGATATGGAATAGTAAATATTACCATCACACTCATAAAAAGCAGTCGTAGACTTATGCTATTGAATCTATCTCCTATGAGTTCAGGAGGTGTAATGTAGCCTTTTTCCTTTCCAAGTTTCCATACTTTTCTACCAATAACATAGAACATAATAGCCATTATTGCTGTCCCAAAACCCATTATACCATATTGACCAAAACCACTGTCGTATGCCTTTCCAGCAAAACCGAGAAATGTAAATGCAGAAAAATTCGTCGCAGCAAGCGTAAAAAACAGAACGACAGGGCCAAATGTTCTGTTTGCTAAAAAATAGTCTTGAGCCGTCTTTTTTGTTCTTTTATGAGCATATATTCCCAGGGTTATAAGAAATGCAAAATATGCTATGACAAGTAATGCAAACTCAATCATCGAGAATCCCTCCAGCAAGTTTTGGAAAACAAGTAAAATGCAACAGAAGTAGCCAATGTTAAAATAAGTAAATATACAACCCATATTGGAAGACCAAGTATCAATGGTTCAGACTGGCCCCAGCCCCAAAAATCCATGGATAATAAGAACAAACCGATAAACAAAACATACCATATAATATTGCTTTTTTTTGGAAACCAGAAAGGCAGATTTTCCATATTTTTTCCTCCATTCAATCTACCATTTCCTGGCTTTGACGGCTGGAAATAGCAAAACAATGCCGCATTAATTACAATTTGCAAATTAATAGTGAATAAATAAAGTTTACTAAATGTTCACAATGCAACAATACTATCTATGCTGTATTTCTAATAGAGTATTGCTAAGTTTACCAATCTGCTCAGGTGTGAGTTCCTCGACCCTTTTATCCTTATCAGGAATTTCTTCACAGTCTACTCCATAGGTTTTTTGGAGGATGTTTTTTATTTTTTTTCTCCTGTGATTAAATAGCTCGCGAGTCAGTTCAAAAAAGAAGTCCTCGTTTGATACAGAAAACGGATGAAACGTTCTAGGAAGCAAATTAACTATGCATGACTCAACTTTTGGTTGCGGATCAAAACATGTTTTAGGTACTGTCTCAACAATTTCACACCTTGCTTTATAGTATATGCCAACAGATAATCTAGAGTAGTTTTTGCTGCCCACTCTTGCAACCATGCGATCTGCAAATTCCTTCTGATAGATAAGTATAGCTTGGGAGAAATCATATTCAAGAAATTTGAAGGTGATTGGAGAGGATATTTGATATGGCAGATTTGAAACAATTTTGTTGAACTTTGGCAGAGTTTTAAAATCTACTTTTAGCACATCAGCACATATCAACAGTACATTCTTTGGCAAGTTTTTTTTAATATCATCTATAAATCTCTCATCTATTTCTATTGCAATCACTTTACGCGCTCGTTTTGCCAAAAGTGCTGTGAGAATGCCTTTCCCTGGACCTATCTCAAGAACAACATCATCTTTTGTAATATTACAATATTTGATCTCTCGTTTTGCTACGTCCTCATCAATTAAAAAATTCTGACCAAGCTTCTTTAATGCCATAATAATATCAGTAATACTTTTTTGAAATTGGGGGACGGGTAAAAAGACGATATTTTTGATCTGGAGTGGTAAGTTCCAATTCCACTCGTTTTGCAATAAGTTTATCTGGAGCACGTAAGAAATCAATACGCTTGTTCATCTCTTCAAATGTGGTAAATGTTTTTTTTCTACGCGCATCCAAAATATCATGCATCATTTTTTTACCAAGACCTGGAAGTAACTCTAAAACATGAAATCGTGTAGATATCGCAGGAGCATTGTTAAAGAACTTTATAAAATGATTCTCCCTATCATGCACTATATCAAGAATAACATATGGCATTTCTCCATGTGCGGTAGAAGTTAGGGAATCGTAGCTAATCCTACCTTTAATCTTTTTTATTTTCTTTCTCTTCCCTGCATCCTTCCCAACATATATTCTCTCACCTATGTTAACAGATATGTTATCCTTTGGGACTAATTCAAGCAGCGTAAACTGGTTTTCACCAATTCCATAAACAATGGGATATCTTTTGTGAGGCGGTACATCCCCCCTTCCCTTTGCTAGAAAGTCTAAAACGTAGACATAGTCCTCCATAGTAAAAGCCCCCCAATCACTCAATATAGTATTTGTTTACTATATCTAATATCTTTTTTATTTTACTCTCATCCAATGTAATTCTTTCTTTAGCAAAAATCGTTTTTACATCATCACTCGTGCTTGGGAGTAAATCAGCTATTTGGTATGCATGAATTTCTTCTAAAAACCCTAAATTCATAAGATCTTTTATCAAGCCATTTACTTTAGAAACAGACAATTTTGCAAATTTCTGAGCATGCTCCAACGCTATTCTTTGTTCATATGAGAGTTCTTCTCGCTCTTTGTCGACCCTTTTGAGGATATTCTTTACCTCAGAAAGTGAAACAAATTTAGTGCTATCCTCTTTGGTAGTCACTATTGTGCCCTCCGTAAATGATCCGGTTTAATAATCAAAGTTTTATGTTTTTTGCCTCTAATAATACCAACAAGATATGATTCTCCTTGTTTTCCTTCTATTTTACCAGTTTTTCCATTGAATCGAACATGAGGCATGCCTTTGTGAACCGAAGGATTGATGGTAATATTGACTGACTCTCCTTCCTCAAACTGATGCAATGCTCTTGTAATAGAGGGATTTCCTCTATCTCTCGGTTTCTTTCTTAATATATGTCTACTTTTGCTCCTTATACCTTTTGACCGTTTTACCATTTTATTCCCCCTTGATTTCCATCACATCTAATTCCGTTACTTTGCAGGGAACTTCAATCATTTCGCTTATACTTGGCCTAGTTCTTCCATCATCGCCAGAGATTAATTCCTTTATATACGTTCCTGATTGTGTTTCTATTGTCAATGTTGCCGTAGCACCATCTATCAACTCTATGTTAAGGTTATATATCTTCCTATCTCTAACAATGTTGACCCGCCTGCGAGCCACTCTTGACGGCGTAAACTGGCTTATCGTTTTACCCTGTAATGTCTGAACTACCTTTTTAAGCTTTTCTTTATTTATAGCTTTTTCCCCTGCAAAGGTGACTCGATATAGTTTTTTAAAATCAGCACTCTTAATGCGAGCTATTTCGATCTTACTAGAAAAATGCAGATTGTTCACTTTTATTTTTCCTTCAGCACGTTCATTAATCTCCTCTTCCAACTGATCTAAATCCAAACTCCTAATTTTTGGATTTTTAATCTCCAAAACAAAAGGACGTCCATTTCCAAGCATGCAAACATCAATATCTTCCCTTCCACATCCATGAAATGATTCCCCGTCGCCCCTTGTTTTTTCAAGAACGCGTCTTGCAATCAACTCTTCAACACTCGTTTCATACATCTTACCAGTATAATTACATTTTCTGCATCCCTTCCCGCGGCAAACCCTGCAAAACCATCTGGTCTGAGGAATGTCCCGTTTGTATTTATTGTATCTCCCATAAATGTAAAGGGGTTTTATCTGAAGATTTACAACATCAAACGACGTATCGATTACCGCCATTATATTCGGGTTTTCAAAATCTACTTTTTTATCAGATTCTTTTTCCAATATCTTTCCAATTTCTCTATTTAGCTCCGTTTTAAGAGGCTCTGAATATTCTGGGTCAGCAAATTCCAATAACTCTTGCTCTCTATCAAGAATTTCTTCATCTGTTTTTGAGCCTACTAAAAATGTTTCAAACTCATAATCGTTTAGGTGCTCTGAGATGATGTCTGCAAAATGCCGTATCTCGTTAAACAATCCAGAACAGAGCCAGCAGTCTTTTATCTCGATTTTCCTGTATTGTTTTAAATTTCTCCTTAGCTTTTCCCCTCGCTCTTCATTTGTAAATCCGTGCTCCACCATGGCAAAAAGTCTACCCAGGCAATGATCACACAATTTGTATTTTGACAGAGCCTTTTCTGCAATTTCGACGATTTTTTTATCTTTTAAAGCACTAACCATTTAATGGGTTTAATAATAGATGACACTTTAAATATTGGCATAGGCTGATGGATAGAGATATCTCGCCCAAATTTCATTTCAGCAATGTTTTTAATATGTTCACAATATACAGGATGAAACCTTGGGAGGTATAAGATATGGTTGAGGTCTCTCCATTTAAAGGAATCACATATAATAAAGGAAAAATTGACAAACTTGATGATGTAATGTCGCCGCCCTATGATATTATATCTCCAGAAATGCAAATGGAACTTTACAACAAAAGTCCACATAATTTTGTAAGACTCATACTTGGTAAGCAAAATACGGAAGATGACAAACAAAATAACCGCTATACAAGAGCTAAAAAGCAGTTTGATGCATGGATAAAAGAATCGATTTTGGTCGAGTCAAATAAAACAGTTATTTTTCCATATAAAATTGAATATGATGTTGATAACCAGTCGAAAACCATGAGTGGTTTTTTTGTTTTATTGAAATTGGATCCTGATTATGAACAGGTAAAGGCACACGAAAGAACATTGTCTAAACCAAAAGCAGATAGACTGAATCTAATGCAGGCATGCAAAGCAAATCTTGAACCAATTCAACTGCTATATATTGATAAGAAAGACAAAATAAGGAAAAGAATAGACGAAACACTTAACGAACCTATCATCAGCGTAAAAGGATATGACGGTTTTACTCATAAACTGTGGAAACTAGAAGATGAGGACATTCGTTCTATGATTACAAGATATCTTGAAGATGAAATTTTGTTTATCGCGGATGGGCACCATAGATATCAAACTGCGATTAATTATGCCAACGAGCTAAAGGAGAAAACTGGAAATGCTAATGAGAATGCACCATTTAATTATCGGATGGTTATTCTTGCAAATATGTTTGATGAAGGGTTATCAATTCTTCCAACGCACAGATTCATCAAGAAATCTGATGTGGACATTGAAGACCTTGTAAAAAAATTGGAGAGATTTTTTACTGTAGAAGAAAAAACGGTCAAAAATAAAAACTATGCTCTAATCGGAAAGAAAATTAAAACAGAGCTTGAAACAGAAACAGAACATAAATTTGCCATGTATGTTAAGGGCAAATATTACATTCTAGCACTAAAAGATGAAAAATGCATGGATGAACTTGCAGGCGAACGTTCAGCAACCTGGCGAACATTGGATGTGTCTATTCTACATAAGATCATCTTAGAGCATTTGATGGGTATAAATCAAGAAAATCTTGAGGATCATGTTAAATATACAAGGGTTGACGAGGAAGCTATACGTTTTGTTGATGAGGGAAAGTATGATATGTCCTTTTTGATGAACGCTACGAAAATTGAAGAGCTGAAGGCTATAGCAGATGCTGGTGAACATATGCCTCAAAAATCTACTTATTTCCTACCTAAGATGCTTTCTGGTCTTGTCATGTATAAAATGGATATTTAGATTTAAAAAATTGCCTTATCCAAATGTCAACGATATGAAATGACCAAGGTAATGAGTTGCAAATATCACAATAACGGTAATTGCCAAATGTTCTCCAATTACCTTCCAAGGATTGGCATTTCGTTCTCTAGCGATAATAAGACTTTCTGCAAATATCAAATACATGCCAAACAATACACATACAATTATTGCTTTCCGTAACTCAAGTAGTAAGACAGGAAGAATGAAGGCTGCTGAAAACACAAATTTGTAGAAAAGGGTGGAAACAGTCGCCTCCCATGTTTCTTTTGCAGTAAATTTATTTTGAGATTCTACAGCAATGTGGATGCCCATTGAATCAGATAATGCATCAGCTATAGCTATTGTCAATATCCCGCCGATAACTACAAGTTTTGAATGAGTACTGGAATGCAGCCCTACCATTAGACCAAGAGTAGTAATTACTCCAGAGGTTAAACCAAAACTAAATCCTGCTTTAACTGAACGT
>DAOWHD010000061.1 GCA_030641605.1 Thermoplasmata archaeon | reverse complement strand
TTGTATCTGCAGGACCCTATCTGATATTCTCCAATCTTCCTTCATTTTATTTTCTCCTTTTTACATTGCATATGGTTTCTAACATTAGCTTTCATAATTTACCTCTTAAGGATAAGATGGTCCTAGGACTGTTTACCTCCATGTATCAGGCAACGTGATAAGTCATCGGGATTATATTCAATGTGCTTTTCAGTCTCATAGAAATATCTAAAATGATTTAACCATCTTGATCCATCTTCACATCTTTTTATGAAGTCGACAAATCTTACTAATCCATCTATCGCCTTAGAGTTTATAACATGTTCTATTCTGCAGGTATTCATGGCGTCATTCTAGCGTTAGATTTCGTGAGTTTGCCAAGCCAACCTTCACCTTCAAATGCACTATCATTTCACTCCTGTGAATTCTTTAACAACTCAACAAATTCTCGAAGCATGTATCGATACAATTATTCTTACGTTAATATGCGGATATTGGCATTTTTTGATTTTGCCTCTCTTTTCACAAACATGCATTCAAAGTAACCATAAATCCCGTGATTTTTTGACAAACACTTTTTAATTACCCATATGTTAGCTATCAATTGAGAAGCATAAAATGGAAAATTCAAATCATTATATAAAGGATACAGCAAAGTATGTTTTAGATGCTGAGAAAAATATCGGTATAGAAACTTTTTTTACATCTTTTGAAGGAGTAGGTGGAAAACTTCGTGCCATTCCTGAGGATTTTACTGTACATGAAGTTTCCAAGCATCATCCAGAAAAGGAAAATGGCAAGTTTGCCATAGCAGATATTACGGTAACAAACTGGGAGACAAATCATCTGGTTAGAGAACTTTCTAAAAGATTACATGTCTCACGAAAGCGAGTTAGTTTTGCAGGCACCAAAGATAAACGAGCAAAGTCTACCAGGCATATGTCCTTTTACAATATTTCTAACAAAGACTTAGCTAAAATAAAAATTAAAGACGTTGAAATTAAAAATATCTATAGATCTGATCGTCCTGTTAAGATAGGGGTTCTTTTGAGTAATAGGTTTGAAATTTCTATAAGAAATATTGTTAATGCTAAAAAAGAGCAGTTACAAGATGTAGTTTCCTTTATAAGTGGTACTGGTGGCTTTCCCAATTTTTATGGGGTTCAGCGTTTTGGTACGATTAGGCCGATCACTCACATTGTTGGAAGATATCTTGTTAATGATGAGATAGAAAATGCAGTAATGGCCTATGTTGCAAATCCGATAAAAGGAGAAGAAGATATTACCTACAAATTGAGAAGTGAATTGGAAAAAACCCATGATTTTTCTGAGGCATTGAACTCTTATCCTAAACATCTAAATTTTGAAAAGGCCATGTTAAACAAGTTGGCGGTCGATTCAGAAGATTTTGTTGGTGCATTAAAAGAACTGCCAAAGAATTTGCTTACCATGTTTATTTATGCATATCAGTCATATCTTTTCAATAAAATTTTGAGCAGACGCATTCAAAAAAAACTGCCACTGGACGCTGCTGTGGTTGGAGATATCATCCTTCCTGTTAGAAAAGGTGTCATCGATGGAGAGATATCTGTAACGGAAAGAAACATCGAGAAAGTAAATAAACAAGTCTCCAAAGGCAAAGCGTTTGTAAGTGCTGTTTTATTTGGTAGCGATTCTAAATTTTCAGAAGGTGAAATGGGTAAAATAGAGCATAAGATAATTGATGAAGAGAATATCGATCCCAGAGACTTCATCATACCTGATATTCCGTACATATCGTCCGCTGGTTCAAGAAGGTCAATATTGTCGCCTGTTAAAGACCTTGGTTTTAAGCTAACTGATGATGAGTTAAACAAGGGCAAACTTGCCTTGACTTTAAAATTTGAACTGCTGAAAGGATGCTATGCAACTTCGCTGCTAAGAGAATTTATGAAAGCAGATGATATCAGAAATTATTGAGTTTGACTTGATAGAAATGATTTTAACGGTCTTTTGTCATTAGGGGTTGTTACTTAGGAGAATTAATGGTCAAATTTGGTGAAAAACGATGATTAGGTCGCCCCCTCAAAAATACAATCCAAAAAAGGTTGAAGAAAAAATACTAGACTTTTGGGTAAAAAATGATATATTCAAAAAATCCATTGAACAGAGAAAAACAAACGATTCATATGTTTTTTTAGAAGGCCCTCCAACTGCTAACGGTATGCCTCATCCGGGCCATGTTCTCACAAGAGTCATGAAAGATTTGATTTTAAGATATCAAGCCATGAATGGCTATTATATTTTGAGGAAAGCTGGTTGGGATACCCATGGATTGCCTGTAGAAATTGAAGTTGAGAAGAAGCTGGGACTGAAAGACAAACATGATATTGAGAAGTACGGTCTTAAAAAATTCAATGATGAATGTAAGAAAAGTGTGTTCAAGTACGAAAATGCATGGGTGGAGATGACCAAGCGTATTGGATTTTGGCTTGATATGGATAATCCATATATTACGTTAAAAAATGATTACATTGAGTCAGTCTGGTGGTCTCTTAAGCAGGCATGGGAAAAGAAATTATTGTACAGGGGGCACAAGGTTGTACCATACTGTCCTCGTTGTGGGACGGCACTTTCTGCTCATGAGGTTGCACAAGGCTATAAGAATGTTGAAGAGCCATCGATATTTATAAAATTCAAGCTTAAAGATGAGGATGCCTATTTTCTGGCATGGACTACAACACCTTGGACTCTTATTTCAAATGTAGCACTTGCGGTTCACCCTAATGCGACGTATATAAAAATTCTATACCATGGGCAAACGTTGATTCTAGCAGAAGAACGTGCAGCGGTATTGCTAAAGGGTCAGGAATACGAAATGCTTGATGGCTTTTCTGGAAAGGATCTCGAAAAAACAGAGTATGAGCCGTTATTTGACTATGCTAAACCGGACAAAAAAGCATGGTATGTGATTCTTGCTGATTTTGTAACCATGGAGGATGGAACAGGTATTGTTCACATTGCTCCCGCTTTCGGTGAAGACGATTACAATGTTGGTGTGAAGTATGGGTTGCCCGTTGTTCAACTTGTTAACCTTGATGGTACATTCAAGGATGAAGTAACGCTTTGGAAAGGGCAATTTGTAAAAGATGCAGATCCAAGTATTATTAAACATCTTGAAAAAGAGGGATTCCTTGAGGGAACTAAAGAGCATACTCATGAGTATCCGTTCTGCTGGCGATGTGATTCTCCATTGTTATACTATGCGATGGAATCTTGGTTTATTGCTATGTCAAAGGTGCAGAAAAATTTGGTGGACAATAATGATCAAATCAACTGGTATCCTCGCCATATTCAACAGGGACGTTTTGGAGATTTCATCCGTGATGTAAAAGATTGGGCTCTTTCTAGGAATCGATATTGGGGTACACCATTACCTATTTGGATATGTACTGATAAAAAATGCAAGCATCAGATATGTGTTGGCAGTGTTGATGAATTAAAGGAGTTAAGTGATGAGTTTCCTGATGATTATGACTTGCATAAACCGTTTGTTGATGAGTTAACTGTTCGTTGTCCAAAGTGCAATTCCAAGATGAAACGTGAAAAAGAGGTCATTGACTGCTGGTATGATTCAGGTTCTGCCTTTTTTGCTCAATGGCATTATCCTTTCGAAAATAAGAAGCAGTTCGAAGAGAACTTCCCCATTGATTTTATCAGTGAGGCTCTTGATCAAACCCGTGGATGGTTTTATTCGCTTTTGGCAATTTCTACGTTTTTGTTTGAAAGACCGCCGTACAAAAATGTGCTAACTTTGGGCCTTGTTTTGGACAAAGACAATGTAAAAATGAGTAAAAGCAAACGAAATTACGTTGATCCGACTATAATCCTTGATCACGAGGGTGCTGATGCTCTTAGATGGTATCTACTATCTGCTAATGCTCCATGGAATTCCACACGTTTTTATGAAGAAGCAGTAAGAGAGACACTTGGCAAGTTTATTCTCACTCTTTGGAATTCATATAATTTCTTTACAACATATGCCTCTTTAGACAAGTTCGATCCAAGGCAGGATATGATTCCTATAAATGATAGACAACTTTTGGACAAATGGATATTGAGCAGATTTAATAGAACTGTCTCTGAGGTTAGAAAATATTTTGAAACATTTGAGATTCACAAGGCTGCAAGAGTTATTGAAAGTTTTCTCATAGAAGATTTTAGTAATTGGTATCTACGCCGCTCAAGAAAACGGCTTTGGGTAGAAGAAAAAACCGATGATAAACTAGCAGGATACTCTACAATGTATGACGTTTTTTTAGGACTTTCAAAATTGTTAGCACCATTTGTCCCATTTATTACTGATGAGATTTATCAAAATCTTCGAACCGGTGATATGCCTGAGAGTATCCATCTATGCGACTACTTACAGCCTGATGAACGGCACATTGACGAAAACCTTGAAGAAGGTATGAGGCGGGTAAGGGCACTTGTGGAGGTTGGAAGGGCCCTTCGATCAAAAGTAGGAATTAAAGTGAGATATCCACTTAGTAGTGCTGTAATAGTGTGCAAAAAAGATGTAGAGGTTCTGATTAAGGATTTACTTGATTTGTTGAATGAGGAAATCAATGTTAAACACATTTCATTTGAAAGAGATACCGGCAAGTTTATGACAAAAACGGTAAAACCAAATCATTCGCAGTTAGGTCCAAAGTATAAGGCAAAAGTCAAAGGAATTGTAACTGCAATAGAAGAATTGGATGAGCATGGATTGTATGAGGATTTAACAACGAAAGGTGAAGTGGCATTAAGCGTAGTGGGTGAAGAAATCAAACTTACAATAAAAGATTTTAAAATAGTTGAAACCGAAAAAGAACATATTGCAAGCACTCAGACCGAGGATATGATTCTTTTACTTGACACGACTCTTACACCTGAACTTGAAGCAGAAGGTTTTGCAAGAGAGATTGTAAGAAGAATTCAGTCGATGAGAAAAGAACTGGATTTGGATGTAGAGCAGCAGATTTCTACGTCAGTTGGTATTTCCAAAGAGAAGCAACAGATGCTCAAGGATTGGGAAGATTATATCAAAGGGGAGACTCGATCTCAAGCAATAACTTATGAAGATAAACCTACTGGGAAACTTGTTAAAACCTGGGATATTGATGAGGTTAAGGCAACAATTGGTGTTGGCACTTAAAATAGGATTTCATCGTTTTTGATAATATGAATCTATATGAGTTGATGAAACACCGTCGGAGTACCCGGCATTTCTCTTCTAAAAAAATTCCAGAGGA
This sequence comes from Thermoplasmata archaeon, assembly GCA_030641605.1. Classification (GTDB taxonomy): domain Archaea; phylum Thermoplasmatota; class E2; order DHVEG-1; family DHVEG-1; genus DAOWHD01. The sequence goes on along the minus strand of DAOWHD010000061.1, from coordinate 3,781 downwards.
TGTTCTTCAGCGGGTGCTAAAAGCAGGGCAATATGCTCCATCTGGTGCAGATAAACATCCTTATGTGTATGTTGTTGTGGATGATCCAGTGTCGAAAGAAGACATCAAAAAGCATTGTGAAATTGTTGATAAAAGGTTTTATGAGAATTCTAAATCCTGGTTTAAAGATTGGATGAAAAGGAAGAAGATTTCTCTAGAAAAGGAATTTCTTGCAGAGGCGCCAGCTCTTATTATTGTTGCAGGAGAGACAGATAAACCATACTGGCTTGAATCAACTTGGATATCCATAACGTATGTCGTTCTAGCTGCTGAATATGAGGGGTTAGGTACGCTTACATATACTCCTAGTGAAACAGGTTTTCTAAAGGAGTTGCTTTCACTTCCAAAAGGTATTGAACCTGTCGTTATCCTTCCTGTTGGATATGCAAAAGATATGGGCTAGGCAGTAAGAAGAATAAAGGATTGGTTTTCTTTTTAGATGCAGTTGATGAACCAGACGAAGGATTTCCATGGGTGCCAGTAATAGCCATAATAATTCTAGTAATAATAGCAATCATTCTTGTGCTCTTTAAAATGGGACATCTTTATCTCAAATAAAAACATAAAAATAGGAAGTGTAATAACAACTATTTTCACTTCGTTTATTTTTTAGATCACCATACAAATCGCCATAATGGCTCCCAAGCCAAATTTATTTTATATCAATACCATTTACTGGCCGTTAACTATGATTTGTCTTGGTATAGAGGGAACCGCCCATTCTATTGGTATAGGTATCGTAAAAGATACTAAAGGAAAGTGCAACGTTCTTTCAAATATTATTAAAATTTATAGGCCTGAACATGGGGGCATTCATCCAAGAGAAGCAGCAAATCATCATGCAACTCATGTGGCAGATTTAATAAAAGAATCCATTGAGGCGGCCGGTGTTGATTTTACTGACATCAACCTTATTTCATTTTCACAGGGTCCTGGTTTGGGTCCATGTCTCAGAACAGCTGCAACAGCTGCACGGGCACTTTCACTTTCTCTTAATAAACCAATCATGGGTGTGAACCATTGCGTTGCTCACCTGGAGATAGGCCGTGGGACCATAGATGATTGCAAAGATCCTGTATTGTTGTATACTTCTGGTGCGAATACACAGGTAATTGCATTTGCTGAAGGAAAATATAGAGTATTCGGTGAAACACTGGATATAGGCATTGGCAACTGTCTTGACAAATTTGGACGGGCAGTGGGAATGGATTTTCCAAGCGGCCCTAAGATTGAAAAACTTGCAGAAAAAGGAAAGCAGTATCTGGAACTGCCCTACTCAATCAAGGGGATGGATATTGCGTTTTCAGGACTACTAACAGCATCAGAGCAATACTATCAAAAAGGCAAGCGACTAGAAGATATCTGCTATTCTATGCAAGAGACAACCTTTGCGGCGTTAACTGAAGTTACTGAAAGAGCAATGGCACATACTGAAAAAGATGAGGTACTTTTGGGCGGAGGTGTTGCAAGTAATAAACGACTGCGAGACATGGTTCAAACAATGGCCGAAGAGCGTGGTGCACGTTTTTTTGTCCCTTCAAAGGATTTATGTATTGACAATGGAGCCATGATAGCATGGCTGGGGCTTTTGATGTATAACAGTGGTATTCGGATGAAGGTTGAAGAGAGTTTAATCGATCAGCGTTTTAGAACAGACATGGTGGATGTGAGCTGGCGTGACTGAAAAAACAATTCTGTATAGAGGGGCAGAAGCTGAAATCTGCTTGTCAAACTATATGGGGTATAAATCGGTTCAAAAAAGGCGCGTGCGAAAGGCATATCGAATAAAAAAAATAGATGATCGTCTTATTTTATCTAGAACAAAAGGAGAAACCAAGCTAATAGCTGAAGCTCGTAAGCAAGGTGTATCAGTACCAATTGTATATGACGTTGATCTAAAAGATGGCATAATAACCATGGAATACATTGAAGGCAAGAGAATTAAGGATATATTCAACGACCTAAATAAGAAGGAAAGAATAGACATCTGCAAAAAGATTGGAGTAAGTATAGCAAGACTTCACAATGGCGGTATAATACATGGAGATGTTACCACTTCAAATATGATTCTTGCTAACGATCGCATTCATTTCATCGATTTTGGACTTGGTGAAAAAAACAGCGAAATAGAGGCAAAGGGTGTAGATTTACACCTCCTTATGGAAGCAATAGAGTCAACCCACTCCAAATATTCTGATTACTTTAGCTATGTCCTAGATGGTTACAAAAAAGAATTAAAAGAAGATGCAAATCTTGTTATACAAAAAATCGAAGAGATTGTTAAAAGAGGCAGATATAGATGAAAACCATATATTTTGTAACAAGTAATAGGGGAAAACTTAAGGAGACAAAAACTAGATTGTCGGAGGTAGGTGTCAATGTGGTTCAGAAGAATTTAGGTTATCCTGAGATACAAGCAGATACCCTACAGGATGTCGCGTCTTTTGGTGTGAAACACATACAAAAAAGAATTGATGGTCCGTTCATCCTTGAAGATGCAGGGCTCTTTATAGAACATCTAAATGGTTTTCCTGGTGTGTATTCTGCCTATGTTTTCTATAGTATTGGATGCAGTGGCATTTTGAGGTTATTGGATGGAGTAGATGCTGACAATAGAAAAGCATGCTTTAGATCTGTTTTTGCTTATGGGGAACCAAATAAAAAACCCAGATTTTTTGTTGGAGAATGTCATGGTAAAATCTCTACACAGGAGTTGGGAAATCAGGGTTTTGGATATGACCCTGTATTTGTTCCCAATGGAGATGCCAGAGCATTTGCTCAGATGGATACAAAGGAGAAAAATAGTTTTTCACACAGAGGTAAATCTTTAGAAAAGCTAGTAGAGTTTCTTAAAGGGATGTAAAAAATAACTCAGAAAACTCTCTTCTTTTCCTCCTAGCCGATTTTTGAGGTGCAGTAACTATCCATGACGTAGAAATATCAAGAATGATTGGATGAAAAAAAGTAAGTTGAAGTTGGGCATCCCTTCAAAGATTAAAGTGATCCAGGGCAATGTCAAATATATATTTGGTAGTTAACTATAAAAAGTTGTATGTACTACTTGCTAAAAAGTTTATGAGAGACGGAAACATATTATGATATGGACAGTAATCATCATTTTAGTTATCGCTTTTTTTATTTTTGTTTCTGCCTTCTTTTCAGGCTCGGAAATGGCTCTTATCTCTATCAACCGAGCTGTTATTGTTGATAAAGCTAGAGAAGGAGATAAAAGAGCAAAGATTCTTGAAGAACTGCTGAAAAACCCGGATCATGTTATAAGTGCTATTGTCATCGGAAATAATATTGTCAATATATTTGCATCAGTACTTGCAGGATTTGTGGCTACAGCAATTTTTGGAAATGTTGGCATAGGAATTGCAATAGTTAGCATGTTTTTTCTGGTGATTATTTTTAGTGAAGCTACTCCAAAGGCATTTGGTAGAAAAAACGAGAAATGGGCATTAAAAGCAGCTATGCCTCTTCTGATTTTTACAAAAATATTTCATCCAACAGTAGTTTTGGTGGAATATATATCCACTGGCTTGCTCTCTCTCACCGGTAGAAATGACAAAAAAAATGATGCTGTCACTGAAGATGAGATAATGGCGATGATGAGACTGGGCGAGGAAGAAGGAACCATCGAAAAGGATGAAAGGGATATGGTTGAAGATGTTTTTGAGTTCGATGAAACAATCGCAGATGAAGTTGATATGCCTAAACATAAAATAGAATTCATTCACGA
>DAOWHD010000081.1 GCA_030641605.1 Thermoplasmata archaeon | reverse complement strand
TTTGCATATCTTGGATAAAAATCAGAAGACACTTTTTTAATTCCATACACAAGAATATGATCTAAATTATTATTACAATCTTTTTGTATGTTTTGTATCTTTTTATCTGTATTAAAAGCGATAACATTTCCAAGGGCAGAAACTCCTTTATCCGTTCTGCTTGCAGCACGAAATGAAGCCGTTTTCGGATTGGAAATAAATTTCAAATTTATTAACACATCAATAAGGGTTCCTTCAATAGTTTCAACATTTGGTTGACGTGCAAAGCCATAAACTTTTCTTCCATCGTAGGCAAATTTTAGTGCTACTCGCATTTTACATGGGTATAATCAATTATAATAAAAAATATGTGAGTAGAATAGCTTTTAGATGAAATTAAAAAATAAAAAAAGAGATTGCTGAGTTTATGCGTGCTTCTCAGCAATATCTCCAACAACAGGAAGTTTGAATTTTTCTCCCTGATATGATTTAAACACCAGTATAAGCCAGAGGATCCCTGTTAATGCCCAAAGCCCATATGATATCCATACAAGTGCGGGAATGCCAGGACTGAAATTTCCATAATACAAACCGCCACCGTAACTCCATTTTGGTATCCCTATCCACCATAGTGCATAGCTGATGATCATCAAAGGGAGAAACGTTAGTATTGATTGCATTGCATGGAAACGTACTGTTTTGTTTTTCTTTTCCATAAAATAGAAAATTAGTCCTGTAACCCAAGTGCCTATATAACAAACCATACTGGCTACGTTTTCCTCCAAATTCATAGATGATTCTGCTTTTGCCATATTTATTCACCTCACTACCTAATTATTTCTAAATGATTATCACTAGTAAGATATTTTTTACTATTTATCATTTGCGTTATTTTCAGGTAATAAAAAAATCTCTTCCTCAATCTTTGCTACTCTGACTTTCTTAGAATCAAATGAAATATTTTTTGGTTTTCTCATTTCAAATGTTTTATATGTCTTTGGATCCATAACCTGAATCTCTTCTTTTGTTTGACTAACTAGTATCATCTCCTTAATTAGTTCGTCCCTACCAAGTATGTTGGTATTTCCAATTTCCTTTACATCAAAAAATTTTTCTGTCCACCCATATAATTCCAAAACATGAACTTTGTTTCTTGAAATTGAGGAAATATAGAAAAAGGAATCTTTATGGGAAATAAAATCTCCTTTTCTAAAAGAAGGTAACCTTAAGAGATATGTCATTCTATACACCTGCTTGCTGTCTTTCATGCCAATGTTTTTTGATGATTTTTTAATTTCTCCGCCATAGCTTTCCTGGATCTTTTTTGTAATGGTTAGTGCCGCTCCCTTATCACTGAGATAAAAATCAATGCCGCCGTGTTCCTTCCCCATGTCGGTTATGAAAAGACCGCGATGACCTTTTTCTTGCATAGTTCTAACAAGATCCTCAACGTGTGATCTAATGTCGATGAGTTCTTCTTCAGTCAGATTTCTTTTATTTGCCCTTACCTGAACAATCGCCTCATGGTAGCCTCCAAAGCGTTTTGAACAGACGTCACAGACATCTTTTTTCATACGGACGATTGTGTTGTGTTCCTCAGTAATTTTTACACCATCTAAAAAACCAGTAATAATGACTTTGCATATTATTCGTTCTTTTTCTTCCTCACATTCTGTAGTAATTTCTGGTTTTTTTAACTCTCGACTAATATCAAAAAGGTGCTTGATCCATCTTTTAAATACATTATCAAATGAATCAGAGGTCCATGTGCTTTTGTACTTATACGATCCGCAATGTGGGCAAATAGAAAGGTCAATAATCTGTGGCCCCTTAGAAAAATTATGAGTTTTCAAATAACAGTCAACACACACTCCATCTCGAAATATTTTTCCTTCTTTGCCACATTCTACACAGAACATCTGCTTCCCCTTACTTCTTAATTCTTTTGTGCAAGATATACGCCATATATTATAAGCATAGCGCCTACCAAAAACAATGCGGTTAGCACTTCACCCACAAAAAATGAGAGGGTTATTGCAAAGAGAGGTATCAAATTTAGAAAAACTGCAGAGCTACCTGCCTCGTTTTTAGACAATACGTAAAACCAAGCAAGATATGCAAATACAGAGCAAATCAAACCAAGATAGAGAACTGCCATCCAACCATTAAAGGAAATGTTCTGAATAACATCTATTATCTCAGGAAAAACAATGGGCAAGAAAAAAACAGTTCCAAGAGCAAACGCATATGTAGTAACCGTAAATGAATCGTACTTGATTAGAAGTCTTTTTCCTACGATTGAGTAAACTGCCCAACACGCAGCTGAAAGAATCACAAAAATGCAACCTATCAAGAAAGTGTCGCTGAATGTAATGTCTTCATTTGACATCTGCGCAAATATGACAACTATCACTCCAAAAAATGAGAGAGCAACCCCTGCTGACTTCTTTAATGAAAACTTTTCTTTTAAAAATATTGTAGAAAGTATTGCAATAAAGATTACATTTGTGTTAATTAAAACTGCAGAGGTTGACGCAGTGGTATACGATATGCCAATAAATTGAAGGATATAAAGAAGGGTTACTCCGGTTAATCCTAAAATCGATAAAGGCAGCAGCTCTTTGGAAGGTATTCGAGCTTTTTTCTTCCTTAAAAAAAGAATTAGACCCATGATAGGCGTAGCAATGAAAAATCTTAGAAAACCCAAATTAATTGGAGATATCTCTTGGTAGGTCAGCCGAACTGCAATAAAAGATCCTGCCCACGCCAGACTAATCAGGATGAGTAATACAGAGGATATTACTTTGTTTTTATCCATTTTCACAAAAATGCAACTTAGATGCTTTTAATGGCGTCTATTCCTCCTTTAAACGCTTTTTCATTTATCTTCCCATACTTTGTAGGTACGTTATCAAGAATCGTCTCAAAAAGAATGTCAGATTTAAACGGCAGAACATCTACTGCAGCAAGTGCACCAAGCATTACAATATTTTTCGTTATAATGGCACCAGAGTCTTCTGCAATTTTCAAGGCATCTATTTTGTACAACTTTGCACGAGAGTTTATTTCTTTAAACACTTCTTCCAAATTAGGATATTCTTCACCGCCTACTGCAACAGTAAACGGAATGACTGGATTTACATCTGTTATGACCTTTGTATTCTTGGATGCGTACCGAATATAACGTAACGCTTCTATGGGTTCGGTGCTAATGATGGCGTCTGCAGTTCCACTCGCAACCAAGGGGCTAGACACGTCTCCCATTCTAACAGTGCAAATGACAGAACCGCCTCTCTGAGCCATTCCATGAACCTCTGAAACATATACGTTCACATCTGCATTGACCGTTGCCTTTCCCAAAATGTTGGCTGCAGTTATTACTCCATGCCCTCCAACGCCCGTAAGAACTATGCTTGTTTTACTGCTCATCTATTTCTCCTCCTTCTCAGAGATAGCATCAAAAGGACATATTTGGACACAATCCCCACAACCATTACATTGTTGTTCATCTATATGGACGGTCCCATTTTCTCCATAGTAAAATGCCGGGCAACCAAATTTACCTATACAGATATTGCATTGCTTACATTTCTCCTGGTCGATTGTATAGGTTGGTATCTTTTTTCCAGCCTTTCTTTTTGCCCTATTCTCAAGCAATATGCATGGTGCTTTGCTTACTACTACAGCTGGCCCTTTGAAATCAAGTGCCCGTTTAAATGCCTCAGCAGTTCCCTTAATGTCACTTGGATTCGTGACCTCGATGTGTTCAACTCCACATCCTTTTACAACCTCTTCAACAAGGATTTTTTTCGCAGGATTTCCCATACCGTCAAAATCTGTACCAGGGTGTGGCTGATGACCAGTCATAGCAGTAGTCCTGTTGTCTAAAACCGTTATAACTACATCACGCTTGTGATGCACCGCATCAATTATTGGTGGAATCCCAGAATGGAAGAACGTTGAGTCGCCCATAAAGGAAATGATTTTTTGGTCAGTTGAAACAGCAAGACCGCATGCTGTGCCTGCATTAGATCCCATGCATAACAAAAGATCTGCCATTTCAAGTGGAGGTGCCTTTCCCAGCGTATAACAACCAATATCTGTTGGGTAAATCGTTTCTTTAGGGGCTACTTTCTTTACAGCAAAATATGTAGCACGATGTGGACAGCCTGGACAAAGAGTAGGTGGCCTGCTCGGCAGTTTAATTTTGTAATCTATTGGTTTGGAAATCGGATTTTTAACCTTTAAAATTTTAGACAATGCATCTGTAACAATATCAGGATTGTATTCATATAGACGCGAAAAGTGCCCAGTTGATTTACCGAATATTTTTACGCTGGATTCCATGTCATATGCCATTGCTTTAAACTGATTTTCAAGAAACGGCTCCAATTCTTCAACAATTATGATCTGCTCGCAAGCTTTGATCAGTTTCCCACACATCTTACGTGGAAGAGGATTGGTCATCCCCAGTTTCAAAATTTTAGCGTCAACTCGGAGGTCCTCCACTGCCTCTTTAACATAGTTAAACGATACTCCAGATGTGACTATTCCTATTTTGCTTGTCTTTCCAATAGCTACTATTTCATTAAATGGCGATTTTTCTGAAATTTTTTCTGCGCGTTCCATCATTTTCAGAAGTTCGGGATGCCTTGCACGTGCAACCGCAGGGGTCGTAACAAGCATCGGACTTTTTTCAAAGTGTCCTTTTCCTCGCGATTTTTTAAGTTTTTTTAGATTCACAGCCCCTCGGGCATGATTCAATCTTGTAGTTGTTCTTAATAATATGGGAGAATGCAACTCTTCAGATATTTCAAAACCTAGTCTTGCCATCTCTTTTGCCTCTTGCGGGGTTGTAGGTTCCAGCATAGGTGCACTACCAAACAATGCAAAATATCTATTATCCTGCTCATTTTGAGAAGAGTGGCAATACGGATCATCTGCGGTTATTATGATATGTCCACCTCTACATCCCACATATAAGTAGGTCATAAAGGCATCACTTGCCACATTTAGACCGACATGTTTCATACATGTGAGAGCGCGTAATCCTGAAAAGGATGCTGCAGCAGCTACCTCAAGTGCTACTTTTTCATTGATTGAATACTCAAAGTAAAAAGAGGGTTTTTCTCCCTTTTTTTTGAGATACTTTGCAATCGCTGAGAAGGCATCTGCAATTTCTGAGGATGGTGTGCCAGGATATGCTGTTGCAACATCAATTCCTGCCTCAAGAGCACCTCTAGTTATCGCCTCGTTTCCTAGCAGAAGTATCGTTTTTTCTGGTTTTTCATCTATTATATCCATGTGCAATTCTCCACGTTTTTTATCTTAAAAATCCTTTATTCCAAGCTGTTTTGGTGAAATCAAGGATAGCATATAAATCTAACTATTGTATAACTTTTCACGCATGAAAAAGAAAATTGCATTATCCATAACAGGTTCTGATCCTTCGGGCGGGACAGGAATACAGGCAGATTTGAAAGCCTTCGCATCCCTTGGAGTACATGGAACAACAGTAGTAACTTGTATTACTGCCCAAAACACTCAACGAGTGAAAGAGATACATAAACTCCCGCTCAATATCATAGAGAGTCAATTTGATGTTTTATTAGATGATTTTAAAATAGACGCTGTAAAAGCAGGTATGCTTTATGACAGGAAAATAGTAAAATGCATTGCTAAAAAAATCAAAAAACACAATCTAAAAAGTGTCGTAGATCCCGTAATGGTTGCAACCAGCGGGGACGTGCCATCAGAAAGAGATTTTGTTGCTGCAATGAAAAAAGAGTTGCTTCCCTACGCATATATAACAACACCAAACATCCACGAAGCGCAAATATTAAGCGAAGTGAAAATCGAAACGATAGATGATGTGAAAGAAGCATGCAGCATTATCCATGAAATGGGATCCCAATATGTGCTGATAACAGGAGGCCATATAGAAGGCTCTTTTGCCAAAGACGTGTTATTTAATGGCAAAGACTATGCCATCTTTTCACTTCCTAAAATTCCTGATAAAAAAACCCATGGCTCTGGCTGTACCTTTTCATCTCTGATAGCCGGTCTGCTTGCTCTCGGAGAACGCCCAAACGATGCAGTTGAAAGAGCTAAAAATATTCTCTGGAACATGATATATTATGGATATAATCTAGGAAAAGGCACCGATATGCTCAATAATTCGTTGGATGTTGCTAATGATGTCCCTCATTCATTCCCAACCGATGACCATTTCAACACATGGCTGGAATTGAAGAAATCTGTTGACGCATTAGTTCCTCTCATCCCTAGAGAATACATTCCAGAAGTGGGAATGAATGTAGGATATGCCCAAGCTAACGCAAAAACGCAAAAGGACATCTGCGCAATAGATGGGCGAATTGTTAAAACACAAGACGGAGCAATGGGTTGCGGAAAGATGTGTTTTGGCTCATCAAAACATATTGCATCCATAATTTTAGCGGCAATGACCTTTAGCCCCAACATTAGATGTGCATTGAATATAAAATATTCTAAAGACAATCTTAAACAATGCAAAAGGGCAGGTTTTTCAGTGGGTTCGTTTGATAGAAGATATGAACCTTCCACCATTTCATCAACAATGGAATGGGGAACCAAGGATGTGATAACGCGACTTAACCACATACCTGATGTTATATACGATACCGGAGCCATAGGAAAAGAGCCGATGATAAGACTTCTTGGAAGAAACCCAAAAGATATAGTTGACAAGATGCGCACATTGTCAGAAAATCTTAAAAAATACTGAGTTCCAAACCCAAAATCACCCAGATGTGGAAAGGTTTATAAATAGCAGATTTGTTGATAGGAAACAAAGAAAAACAGGTAATTAACAGGGAGAAATATTTTATGACAGAAAAAGGAACAGCTGATGAAAACACCATATTTGTTGGAAGTAAACCACCGATGAGCTATGTACTTGCAGTTGTAACACAGTTCAACAGCGGATCAGACATAGTTCAAATAAAAGCTAGAGGCAGAGCAATAAGCAGAGCAGTAGACACGGCAGAAATTGTGAGAAACAGATTTGTCACAGATGCAAAAATAAAAGACATAAAAATCAGTACCGAAAGCCTCACCAACGAGGAGGGCAGAACCTCCAACGTATCATCAATAGAGATAATCTT
>DAOWHD010000065.1 GCA_030641605.1 Thermoplasmata archaeon | reverse complement strand
TCAACTCGATAACCAAGAATTTCGAGATAATCTGTTGCAGTATTTGTTTCAAGGTAAAGATACGGTAATTATCGATGAAGGTCATCGGGATGTTGCCGTACCGTTTCAAATAGGCTATATTTTTCCTTCTGTTATTAATCTGCATTTGAAAATTTCTATACTTTTATTAGCAGTGTTTGTATTTCTTATGCTGTTTACATCGATTCCACAGAATCTATTTGCACTTGCGCTAAAGCGAGTTGAACAGATACTTTCAAAAAATAAAATAACAAAGCAGAACACACCACCAAATATGATTGATGAAGTTCTAAAAAAACATCCCGCCTGGAATCGTGTGAAACTTGAGGATATGGTAAAAAGGATGGAAAAACATGGGTAAACAGACATCATTAAAACCTGAAAAAATAAAAGTAATCTGCGATAACATCCGAGAGCAAGTGGGAGAGGTTGTTGTCGGATATGAAAATGTAGTAGATGACTTACTTGTATGCCTCATCACAAAAGGACATATGTTTATGATTGGAGTTCCAGGTATTGCAAAAACAACACTTGCTAAAACATTTTCTATATCGACAGGACTATCATGGAACCGTATACAATTCACACAAGACTTGCTTCCATCAGATATCCTTGGTCACTACTATTTTGACCAGAAGGATAGTTCATTTAAACTACGAAAGGGTCCCGTTTTTGGCGAGATGATTCTTGCCGATGAGATCAATCGGGCTTCACCAAAAACCCAGTCTGCATTAATTGAAGCGATGCAGGAAAAACAGGTAACTATCGAAGGAACAACATTGCCATTACCAGACCCATTTTTTGTGATAGCAACAAAAAATCCTGTGGAAACCGAAGGGGTGTATCCATTACCAGAGGCACAACTTGACCGTTTTTTATACAGCGTCCAAATGGATTATCTTCCAACAGAACAGGAACTACAAATGCTTTATAAAAAAAATGATTCCAAAGCAAATGACAAAGTTTCACTGGATCCGATTGCAGATGTAAAGCAGTTAATAGGTCGACATCATCAAGTATACGCAGACAAAAGCATTGTTGCCTATATTCTAAACATTATTAATGAAACACGAAACAATCCCCAAATTGTTATGGGGGCAAGTCCCAGGGCAGGGGAACATATGCTATATGCAGCAAAAGCCTATGCACTTATCCACGGGCGAGATTATGTTATTCCAGATTATGTAAAAACTGTTGCACCAAAAGTCCTAGGTCACAGGTTAATCCTTTCCACAGAAGCAGATCTTGAAGGAGTATCCACAGAAAAAATCATTGATGATATCCTTACCTCTGTTGAGATCCCTGATTTTGTTGAACCAGAAATTGTCGCCAGATAAAAATGCACCATATCTTTCATTGTATTTGTTTTTGCTTAACCAGCAATGGTGTAAAAAGTAATAACGAAAGTCCAGCAAGTAACAAAATCTGCCCTTGAATAGATTCGCCAGAAAACATCACACGATTTCCAGAAAATATTGCAATAACATAAAACAATGCTAACACTAAAATGCCAGCACCTATTGACACAAGAACTGGTTTTTTCCGGTTTTTTAATTCCCACCAGACCTCTTTTATGTCATGTTGTCTTAGAATTTGACTCAATAAGAGAATACTAGGCAGAATTATCAAAAATACCATCGCATAAACTTTTAATGTATCATCAACAGTGGCAATGTGATATTGTGAAACGCTTAGAAGATAAAAAAGAAAAATTCCAATTATTCCAATTGTCTTTTGTTTGAAGTGAATGGCTAAAGAAATAATTAACAATGGTAATACGATAGAAAGAATTACAACAGGTTTAAGTGGGGTTATCACTAGCAATACAACTGCTAGGTATATGGGTAGGATATGTTGTTTTAATTGAACAGGCTTCATGGAGTTTTCCTCCGTATGGTTTCCATGATATGCGGAGCTTGAATGGTTGGTGTAAGCTCAACTATTTCAATGTTTCTTTTCTGTAGTTTTCTAATAAGTTTTTCTCGAGACATTTGGAACTCGTAAAGGCCCTCAAGCATTTCTGTTGATAACCTTTCACTGTCGAAGCGATAGTATGGAGTAAATAGAGTTAAGAGCCATATTTTATTATGTTGTGCATGAGCAATATTTAATGCAGCATAAAGTGAATTGCGGTTTGTTTCAAGATCTGTTATGATAACAAGATGTTTTTGTTTTGCACCATTAAGAAAAGATGCCATTGCCTGATAAATACCAGTTGCTTGGAGATGGTGTTTTATCTGACGTTTTCCTCCAGAAAGAAATGGGGAAATAGTCGAAAGAAATTGTCTGCTTTCTAAAGGCTCTTCTAAAGTAACCGTCTTAGTATCTGTATCAGAGTCTGGCATGGCTGGAGGGGCATATGAAGGTACAACAATTGTGGTGGGAAGGCGCGATAGTTCCTTGTAAATTTGGTGATAATCAAATGATGGATTAATTTGAGAAATTATCTTATGCTCATCATATGCAACAAAACCAACTTTATGATGCATTGATTGGAGCATATGAGTTAATTGAATTCCAACAGCCATCGCATGTTCTAGTTTTGAATGATCGCCTGTGGTTCTCCGCATGCTTCTTGTGCACTCCAAAAGAAGTATAGTTTCAAGCGTTTCCTTTTTTTGGAAAGTCTTCGTAAACAGGGTTTGCAATCGTGATGATGCTTTCCAGTCGATATCTCTAAGTAAATCGCCTGGTAGGTATTGTCTTATTCCTTCAAATTCACGAGTGACTTCAGAGCCAACAAGCGATGGAATAGCTAGCGTATCCTCTTTGGTATATGATGCCTTAGCTTTTTTTAACTCAGCAGGATCGCTATGTACATTGACATTCGTTTGTACGGCTTTGGTTTGATATGCAGTAAAAAGATAGCATAAATCGGAGATATCATAGCTAATGGTAGTAAACCTATGATTTCCTCTACTAGTAAATTTTAGTTGATAAGAAAGTGTAATGGGTTCATCCATCTGAACCACTTTTGAAATAGTGTTTGATCCTTTCAATAGTTTTGCCGATTGAGGGATTTCGTCAGTAGCTTTGATATGAATACGTCCGCCAATATGATTAATGATAGTTTTTACATGAAAAGGATGATTGACATAAAGAAGATTTTCAAGAATGCTGCGATTTACCTGAATATCTCCCAGCTCTCTTTGAAAACTGAGTTTGCTGTAAACAAGAAAAATAAGAATTGAGGTTCCAGCTAATGCAGAAATGAAATTGCTAAATAGATAACCATGTAAAAATAGTAGAATTGAAAGGAAAAATAATGTTTCAGCATATGCTGTCCATCCTATTTGGCTCATGACAAATCGACGACAGCAGATAATGTTCTAGTTGTTATTGAATATTTTGTTTTTTTATGTAATTTTCATGTCTGATAAGTTTTGACGTTATTACCAATGTATTGCATGACTGCTCTGTTTATCATGAATCAGTCTGAAGTTTAATTTTCCAATACACAATGTTTTAATAAAATATACCAAGAGGGTTTAATCTGTAAGCCCCATTTTTCTCCCATGTTAACCTTTATAAACACACACCATGTACAATTTATTATTACAGGGAGGAAAAACCATGAAAAAACATACCATCTTGATAATTCCTGGTTATATAGCAGGCTTGGGAAGTCTTTGTCTTATTACTTATAGAACTCTTCTAGCATTTTTCAGTGAGAGTAAGACTGTAACTGTGTATATTAATGCGTTTGGAGAACAATATGCTGACTTGGTTTCTCTTGTCATTATTTGGGGGATTTGCATTCTGGGTGCTGTTGCTTTATATAAGATTGTCAAGCAGGAGGAAGACAAACCATTATTTCATAATATCACTGGAAAAAAGGTAGTGAATAGAGATGGTTTGTATCTTGGAAATCTACGGCATTTATCTTTTGATGAAAAAACAGGGATGATATCCCGCATCTTTGTTGAGCCATCCAAACATGTTGATCCAAATGTCCATACCTTTGATGAAACAGGAAATATTATTCTTCCTTTTGATTCGGTAGAATTAACAGAGAATGTTATAATTCAAAAATAATTTTGGAACAATTTCTAATCAAAGGAATTGATCTCATCATAAAGGAAATATAAAATGGATAATGAATTATCATAGAAATGGAGGAGAAGCATTCTTCTTTTTTACTTCTCTTTACCGTCCTTATTTTTCTTAACAACAATCAAGGAGCCCATCAGTGAAACCAATGCAAGTATTGCAATGAATGTGTGAATGAATTCTATTTTTTTATTGATATTTCATAAATTCATCTCTTGAGAAAACTAAATCTTTTTTAATGATTTTATTTAGAAGGCTTCTATCAATTTTTTCTCCAGGATGATTTGGCACAGTTGTAGT
>DAOWHD010000073.1 GCA_030641605.1 Thermoplasmata archaeon | reverse complement strand
CCCTTCGGCTATTTCTCCAACACCTTCAGGCGTTCCTGTCAGTATTAGGTCTCCTCTTTCTAGAGTCATAACCTCTGAAATAAATTCTATAATTCTCTCAACGGAATAGATCATATTTTTTGTATTGGAACTCTGCGTTACTTTTCCATTGATCTTTAACGACAAATCAAGATTATTGGGGTTGGATACATTTTCTTTTAAAACAACTTCACTAATTGGTGCAAAGGTATCAAACCCTTTTGCTACACTCCACGGCCAACCGTTCTTTTTTGCTTTTGATTGAATATCTCTGGCGGTAATGTCTAAGGCAAGCAGATAGCCCAAAACATGGTCTAAAGCATCTTCTCGTGATATATTTTTACATTTTTTCCCGATGACAACCCCTAGTTCCACTTCATGATGTAAACAATTTGACATTTTTGGAATAACTATGGATTCGCCATTGAATATTACGGAACTAGCAGGTTTCAAAAAGAGAAGAGGATTTTTTGTTGCTTCAGTATTCATCTCCTGAGCATGTTTTTTGTATGTTCTTGCTAAACAAACAAGCTTTCCAATATGAATGTTTTTTCTGCTGCCATCTTTGAATGCGTAATTGGTCATATGTTGAGCAATGAGTCAGGTGATTTAAAGATTTCACAAACATTTTGGTCTCAGATTTATACCCTCGCAGACAAATTATTGGGCGAATAGGTAAATGCTTTCTGTTTAGTTAGGATTTTCACAGAAACTTCCAGACAATACGCTGAACATGTAGTATTTCTTTTCCGTTTAAAGATGCGGTGACATTTAGCAAGTGTCTTGAAAATGAAGGTTGATTCCACTCCCACTCATAAGGGGCTTCCTCATCTATGTCTTGCAGTTTCCCGTCCAGATAAAATTTCATTTGATCTATTTCTTCTGTTAAATTATTAACTTGCGCTTTCACAGTGATATTTCCAACGACCAAAGTTACTGGAAGTGAGTAAATATCTTTCCAGAGTATTTTAAACGATTTTTCTGCCCCATTCAAATAAAGTTTATGCTCTCCGGGTTGAGTAATAACAACAGATGAATGCGCATATTTTTCCCCAATGGCTACAAAGTCAATGCCATTATTGCCTGGGCCTAAATATCGATCAGCTGAGAAAATGGAAACATTTGCGTCCCAATGTTCATGTACCCCAAGACTTTTTGATAGAAACTCGCCATCATTTTCTGGATCATATGTGTTTATTGGTGGTTCAGCTGCCTGGTGCAGATAGTTTTGAGAACCTTCTGCAGGGCAGGGGCCCTCTGCATGAAGGAAGTCATACATCACAGAATCAATGGCCACTGGATCCTGTGAGAAAAATAAGCTGTTGGTCCAGTCATCGTTAAACGGATACATGTCAAATTTACTAATCGTACGATGATCTTGCAAGGTTCCATATGTTCCATCTCCAATGAAAAGAAGAGTTTTCCCGCCAATTTGTTTATGTGCAAAAAGATCGGTTTGAGGTGCGGGGTTTCCCATAATTTGTCCAGATATTAGATACGGGTGAAGATCTAGGACAGGTTCGATGAATGTTCCAAACATGTTTTTACCGGACAATGTTACACCGTTTTTGATGGGGTGCCTTTTCAACTCTGGCATATTGATAAGATAGTCCGCATCGATGACACAACAAGGCAATGTCCGAATGGTCCCATCTGCAAAGTATATTTTTTCTGAACTGGGTTGGACTTTTTCTCGCCCAGATGCCCCACCGGCATTATCTGCATAATGGACGTCTGGAAACTCTGTTGCTACCCGATCATAAAACCAATTTGGGATTTCTCGAGAAGCATCATACACTGTGATATCTTGTTGGTTGATACCTACTGTGTTTACCAGTTGTTTGAGAAGTGCCTTTACTACATATGGGCTGGCATCACGTTCATTATCCTTTTTGACATAGTCATCTATGGCGTCTATAGGATTCCAACAGTTATTCATATTGATTTTTATTGCGATCTTTTCGCCAGTTTGATATCCTACTTCACCATGCCCGTGTTCCCGATTAAAATATCGGAAAAGGGTGTTCCATGCAGTATAATCATCTGATTCTCCGGTCAATTCCTGTAGTCCCTTGGAGTACATCTGCTCAATAACTGTTTGATTATTATTCTGCTCTTTCCACCAGAAACCATTTAGATTTTCCTCTGTAGCATCTGGATCCCAAATCCATACTACTCTCCCCGGATTAATTCCAACGGGAGTTCCAATAGGCTCTTTAGGGATTGGATTCCATGGGTTTGATTCAGAGCCGATATTGAAATAATTGTCTGCAAATACCATCCCTGAGATAGTAAAAGCAATTACAAAAATAGCTAAAATGGTGGGCACGACTGCTGCAGTTTTAAATCTAACTTTTCTTATCCATGCAAAGAATCCGGAGAACAAGGCCCCCCAAAAAGCAACATATCCTAGTGCAATGGGAATAGAAATTTGCTGACATGGATACTGCGATCTGTGAGGTGCAGGAACTACTCTTATCAAGAACCATATCAGACAGGCAATTCCCACGATGTGAAACCATAATCCGCTAAGATTTTTAATTCTCTCTAAGTGTTTTTTCTTACAAACTTTTTTCATTTGTATTCCTCAGGTATTTTTCTGTTGACATAACAATAGCACAGCAATGTAGATGTTTTTCTCATTTTATGCTCCATCATATAATTCCAATGAATTTTATGCGAATAGTGTTTTATATACTTTTACCAAAATTATTTACAATTTTAGAATAAATGCAGAGCGAAAGGCCATGGTTTGCGAAAAACATCTGATGGTTTTGCAAAACAATCATGGTTTAAATGGAAGGATTATGTGGACCAATATAGTATTGAAATGAATGCAGTCAAAAATTAATCAATACCTCATTTTCAACGATCGATTCGTTCAGGAGGTAGACATTTACTTTACATCTATGAGATGTGAGCGTTCGAAATAGGTAGTTTCTGTCAGTTTGAGATGATATGCCTTTTGTATGTTGTACGTTCGTATAGATTCCGTAAGTTTCTTTAATATTTGGTTGTTACCGTGCACGGGGAAGATATGAAGTTTATCCCAAACTCGGCCATAAAGGGCTCAATGCTAAAAGAAATGGGCTTGAATGATATCGAAGAATTGTTTTCAGATATTCCTAAAAAAATAGGTATAAAAGAGTTGGATCTGCCCAAGGGTATGTCTCAGCAGGAGACAGAACAAATGCTGAGAAGAATAGCCAATAAAAATAAGTCTTTTTATGATGTGACAAGTTTTCTTGGCGGTGGAGTTAAACCCCATTATATACCATCTGTTGTTAAATCAATACTTTCTCGTGCAGAGTTTTACACTGCGTACACTCCATATCAATCTGAGGCAAGTCAGGGTTTTCTTCAGGCTATGTTTGAGTATCAAAGTATGATTGCAGAACTTACAGGTATGGATATTGCTAATTGTTCACTGTATGATGGATTTACTGCTCTTGCTGAAGCAGCGCTTATGTGTACTCGCATAAGCAGGAAGAAAACGTTTGTTATTCCTCAAAATATTTCATGGGAGAAAAAATCTATTTTAAAGAACTATGCAAAGGGACCAGGTATAGAAATAAAGGAAATCCCATATGATATTAAAACGGGGAAAATAGATTTTGAAGAACTCAAAAAACATGTCGATGAGACTACTTCCGGCGTATATATTGAGAATCCGAATTTTTTTGGTGTTTTTGAGGATAAAGTTGACGAGATTAGCAACATTGTGAAAGATGCAGGTTCTCTTTTTGTTGTTGGAATTGACCCTATATCCAGTGGTATCACTAAAGGTCCTGGAGAGTACGGGGTAGATATTGTTATTGGTGAAGGAAGGGCATTTGGAAACCACATGGATTTTGGTGGATCTAGTTTAGGCATTTTTGCTTGTAAGAAAGAATATTTACGGCAGATGCCCGGTCGTATCATTGGCATTACCCAAGATACTGATGGAAGAAGGGCATTTTGTATGGCTCTTCAAACGAGAGAGCAACACATTAGGCGGGGGCGAGCCACAAGTAATATCTGTACAAATGAAGGTTTATGTGCCCTTGCTACAGTATCATATCTCTCATGGCTTGGTGGTAATGGTTTGGAAGAGCTTAGTAGAATTAATTTTGAGAAAGGACAGAAATTGGCTGAGGAAATAGAGTCCATCGATGGTTTTGAAAAGATGTTTGATAGTGTTCATTTTAACGAGTTTGTAATAAAATGTAACGAAGATGCAAACAATATCAATAAAAAATTGTTGAAAAAAGGCATTCAAGGTGGTTTGATACTTGATACATGGTATCCAGAGTTTAAAAATTGTATGCTTTTTGGCGTATCTGAGATGCATAGTGATAACGGTATCAAAAAACTTGTATCTTCATTAAAGGAGGTTTCCCATGTATAGATCAGCTGCTTATGATGAGCCATTGATAAATGAGCTAGTGACTTCTAAGGCAGAGGAGATTAAATCTCTAAATTCATTGCCAAACTCTATCCGAAGAAAAGAAAAAATCAACCTCCCAAATATTGATGAGACCCAAGTTGTGCGTCATTTTCATCGCCTTAGTCAAATGAGCTATGGTATTGATTCTGGGATTTATCCACTTGGTTCATGTACTATGAAATATAATCCCAAGATCTGTGAAGAAATTGCTTCCTGGAACAGTTTTGCAGACACTAACCCATCTCAGGATGTTTCTACAGTTCAGGGAAATCTTCAGATAATGTTTGAGCTGGAAAGAATGCTCTGTGAGATAACCGGCATGGATTATTTTTCTCTGCAACCGGCGGCTGGTGCTCAAGGCGAATTCTTAGGTATGCTTCTGACAAGAGCTTATCATGAATTCAATAAGGATTTTGAAAGAAATGAGGTCATACTACCTG
>DAOWHD010000088.1 GCA_030641605.1 Thermoplasmata archaeon | reverse complement strand
TCCAATTGTTGCCCCTATACCTTCCCCCCTAGCAAGAGGAATTATTGATGCAACAGGAGCAATTGCATTTGCTACATCATTTGCACCATGTGCAAATGCTACATAACATGATGTTCCAACCTGTAGTTTTCTAAAAATTCCTTCAACAGTAGCATAATCATCACTAGACTTTGCTTGTATTTTTCGTAGTAAAACTATTCCAATTAATGCAACGATTATTGCAACAACAGTTGCAATACTGAGACCATCAATATCAGAAAAACCATAATTTTTACTTAACGATGTCTTTAGAAATAACGATGAAACAATCAGAAATGCTGTAAAACCAAAAATTATTGGCCCAACTATCTTTGCAGCAGCTACAGGTTTATCTTTTGCAAAAATAGTTTTCACAATTATTTTAAAAACAATAAATGCAAGAATACAACCAGCAACAGGAGAAAGAACCCAACTAGCAGCTACCGAACCAACTTTGCCCCAGATAACAGTTGATGTTCCACCTGCAATAAGACCAAAACCTATTAGTGCGCCAACGACCGAGTGCGTAGTTGAAATCGGCATTTCTTTCCAAGTTGATAAAGTAACCCATATTGCAGCAGCAAGTAAACTTGCAATAAATCCCAATAATAAAACATGATTATCGATACCTGATGTACTAATAATTCCTTTTCTTACAGTATCCGTAACATGACTGCCGACAAATACTGCACCAACTAAGTTTAGAACTCCAGCAATTATTACTGCCTGTTTAAACGTTATTGCTTTTGCCCCAACAGCTGTTGCCATTGAATTTGCTACATCATTTGAACCAATGTTCCATGCCATGTAAAAAGCAATTGCACCGGCTCCACCGATGATTAATACTGTCGTTGTAGCTGGATCCACCTTAGTCTTGACCTCCGGTCATGATTGGTATAATGTTTAATCTGTTTTTGTATTCATTTTTAAGTGCTAAAACTCCCAGTTAAATATATGGTTTATCCATATATTCTATAGTTAACCATATATATCAAACAAATATCTATAGTTAGATAATCGGGGAGACAAATTATGGAAATTAGACGAGTTCAACTCACTGGCGGGTCATCCTATGTAATAACTCTTCCAAAAGAGTGGGTAAAATCAGTAAATATTAAGAAAAGCGATCCATTGGGAGTACTTATCCAATCTAACGGAACGTTACTAATCACCCCAAAAATGACAGAAGGGCAAACACAGAGGATAAAAGAATTTGATGTAAATGATAAAACAAATCAGACGTATTTATTACGACAGTTAATTGGAGCATATATATCAGGATATACTTCAGTTAAAATCAGCTCATCTAAAAGAATATCACCTGCTGCAAGAACGACTATTAGAAAATTCACTCAAACAACAATAGGTCAAGAAGTAGTAGAAGAGACAGATACATCAATAACGATAAAAGACCTGGTTAATCCTACAGAAATGCCATTTAATAACACCATTAAAAGAATGTATATCATCGTAAAAGGAATGCATGAAGATGCAATGCGTGCTTTAGAAACCGGTAATAAAACATTGGCAGAAGATGTACTATTGAGAGATAACGACGTAGACAGGCTTAACTGGTTAGTTGCACGTCAACATAATATTATACTACAAAATGTGAGTTTTGCAGAAAAAATGAAGATAAACATAGAAATATCCTCTACTTACCTCATAATAAGCAGAATCATCGAACGCATCGGAGATCATATAGTTAGAATTTCGCAGAGTGTCATTAATCTCATTGATAGTGAAGTCGACCGAAAGATTGTTGACCTTATTCAACCGGCGAGTAACCTTGCATTAGGTATTTTCAGTAAAAGCATAGGGGCATTTTTTAGAAAAGATTTAAAAGCAGCAAACGAAAACATTGAATCAGTAAAAAAAATTGAAAAATTATGTAAAGAAATCAACACATTTGCATTGCAAGAGAAAGGTGTTACTGTCATATCAATTGGACATATTGTTGACAGCATTAGAAGAGTTGGAGAATACGCAGAGGACATATCAGAAACTGTAATTAATTATGCAATATGAGAAAAGGCATAGATAAAATTCCCTTGCATCCAAACTTCAAATATCCTCACATCCATCAGACAAAATAACGCTATTTTTACTGAAGAATACCTACCCCTGTAAAAGAGATATTCTTTAACAATACTCGAATAAGGCATCAATATCTACAATAAGGATCACTGCTTCCCGATTATATGCCTTCAGGAGGAAAAGTATCCTGTTGATATGCTGATGCTAACTCATCGCGGATAACCTCTGCCAGACGCTTTATTCCCTCCGTTATGAGCTCATCTTCAGAATAAGAGAAATTTAAACGCATTGAATTATAATTCCCACCTTTAGGATAAAAAGCCTCACCGGCAACATATGCAACTTTTTTAGCTATAGCTTTTTGGAACATTAACCTAGTATCAATACTTTTAGGAAGCGTTACCCAAATAAACATACCTCCTTTTGGCATAGTCCATTTAACTTCTGATGGAAAATACTCTTCAAGTGCTTCCAACATTACATCCCGTTTCCTTTTATATAATTCCTTTATCCGTTCAATATGGCTATCAAGATATCCGCCGTTTATATATTCATATGCAATATGCTGAGAAAAACCATTTGTGCAAAGATCAGTAGCCTGTTTAGTTTGTATAAACTTATGAAGTATCTCCTTTGATGCAATAACCCACCCTAATCTAAAGCCAGGAGCAAGAATTTTAGAAAATGTACTTATATAGATAACGCGACCTTTTGTATCTAAAGATTTTATCGGTGGAATGAACTCTCCTTCAAATCTAAGTTCACCATATGGATCGTCTTCAACTATTAGAAAATCATATTCTGAAGCGATACCTAGGAGTTCTTTCCTATGATTCAGCGACATTGTCTCCCCGGAGGGATTCTGAAAAGTTGGAACCGTGTAGATAAATTTTGGATTGGTTCCTGTTCGATGTAGTCGTTCAAGATTTCTACGTAGTGAATCGGTATCAATACCTTCATCATTCATGGGGATTGTCTCGCAATTTGCTTCAAATGCATGAAACGCCTGTATAGCACCAAGATAGGCTGGTGTCGTCGTCAGATATGTGTCACCGGGATCTAAAAAACATAGAGCGACAAATGATAAGGCTTGCTGAGCCCCACTTGTAATCAGGATATCGTGCAATTCACAATTAATATGATTATTCTTTTTCATCCGTTCAGCCAGAACACCCCTGAGTGGTGTAAAACCCTCTGTAGTACCATACTGAAGTGCTGGTTTGATGTCTTTCTGAAAGATTTTTTCTATACATTCATTGATAATGTCAACAGGGAATGCTAATGGATTGGGTAACCCGCCTGCAAAGGAAATCATTCCAGGAATCTGAGTTATTTTTAGAAGTTCACGTATTTCTGAAGCTCTGAGGCGTGTGGCCCGTTTTGAAAATAATCGATCAATATTTACAACCATTGGTACCTCTGTTGAAGAGAACAATAAGCATCTTATAAAAGTTGGCATAGATAGCACAGTAAACATTTCTGGTATTCCATGAGCCACTAAGAAATATTTAATTTTACTAGATGAATGTCCACAAAAACACCTTTTCATTTGTTAGATGTTGGAGAAACGCACAGCAATTTTCATCCTGTTCAACAAGGACAGCTACAAAGAGTTAATAGACAATTTAAACTAAAACTTTGATACACGGCGAATACAAGGTTTTTGATACGGCTAATAATTGATTATCCAGACAAAGAGAACTCAGTTAAAAACTAAAATCATCTATCAATTTTCTGGTTAGCTGACTGCTTTCCTTACACCCCTCAGGGTTTACATACTGTCAAAAAACGTTCGGAAATTTCCAAATAAAAACAGACCAGTTATTAACTATATTCTACATATAATAATTGAAAAGAAATGCCAAAAGTCACGTTAGACAAGAACATGTTTAAAGCTCTTGCCTCAGAGACGAGGCTGGATATTCTAAGAACCCTTGATGGTAAGAAAATGGGTTTAAAGGACATCAGTAGTGCCACTAACCTTAACAAGGCAACTCTCCACGAACATTTGACTAAATTACATGAAGCAGGTCTAGTTAAAAGAAAAGAGAGGGAAGGGCACAAGTGGGTGTATTATAAACTTTCTTGGAAAGGTGCAAGTCTACTTCATCCTGAAAACACTAGAATAGTTGTCATGTTTACTGTTACATTTGCTACATTGTTTTTTGGAATCGCTGGGATATTGAACTATGTTAGGGGTTTTATAGCAAGTGAACGAGGTTCGGACATAATATATGCTCCAACCCCTGATGAGGTAAATGAGACGCTTGTGACATTTGGAGGAAAAACATTTTCTGCTGGTCAAAACCCGATATTTCTCTATGTTGCCATAGGATGTTTGACACTTTTCTCTGTTCTCATGGTGGCATCTATATGGAGATATAGGAAAAACAAGACACCTAGATTATAATGACAAAGGAACGTAAAAAGGATGGGAATAAAAATCACTTAGAAGTAAGGGTTGGTAGATATCAAATATCCCCAACACCACATCGATGATGAACACCAAATGCCCTCATCGACACCCTAAGCAATACAAAGTTTCTCGCCCACAGTATATGAAGGTATTCTGGTAAAATTCCAAATTGAAAAAAGGACACTATGAATTAGTAACAACTTCCATTTATCTGGATTTGATTGGCAAAATACCAAAGATATTATTGACCTAAGGACGATAATATTTTTTAGGAATGTTCTCCACAAATTCTCTTTGTTTCTTTATGGCCATAGAGGAAAAAACATTAAATTGATTTAACCTGGCAAAGG